>JABGVY010000354.1 GCA_018645845.1 Gammaproteobacteria bacterium
CGAAGTCCCAGCGAGCAACCGAGAAAATCCCTAGTGTAATCATCACGTCGTGGAAAAGAGCGACGACTGCGCCGACTGCAAACTTCAACTGGAACCGGAAAGCCACATAAAGCAACACGACACCCAGGGCCGTCATCAAACCAATACCGCCCTGATTAGTCAGTTCTTCACCGACCGCTGGACCAACAAACTCTGAACGGCGCAGCACAATATTCTGGCCACTGGATTCCGTAAGTGATTCGAGCACCCTGTCGGCAAGACGAGCATTTTCTTTGGAATCAATGTTTTTCTGAGGCGGAATCCTGACAAGAATATCCCGGTCTGAGCCAAAATACTGAACCACATGTCCCTTGTATCCCGCTTCAGTTAAATCCCCCCGGATCGTTTCAGGATCCACAGGATTTTCGTAGGTCACCTCAACCAGCGAGCCGCCGGTGAAGTCAAGGCCCCACTCAACCTGATTAGCGGCAAGTGAAACGATCGACATCAATACGAGACCAATAGAAATGCTCGCCGCAATCTTGCGGTAACCCATAAAATCAAATTTAGTATCCATCAGATTGCCAACCTCTCTACCTTGCGACCACCGTACATCAGGTTAACAATGGCCCGCGTCCCCATGATGGCTGTAAACATTGACGTCAAAATACCGATGGACAGTGTGACTGCGAAACCTTTTACGGGTCCGGTGCCAATACTGTAAAGAATCACGGCAACGATTAGCGTCGTCAGGTTGGCATCAAGAATCGTGACAAAAGCCCGCTCAAAACCGGCGTTGATTGCCTGTTGCGGCGGCATGCCTTTCTTAAGCTCTTCTTTGATCCTGGAAAAAATCAATACGTTTGCGTCGACCGCCATACCCACCGTCAGTACAATCCCGGCAATACCCGGCAGCGTAAGCGTTGCGGACAAACTGGACATCACTGCTACCAGCAGCACCATGTTGGCAGTCAGTGCAAGCGTCGCCGCCAGACCAAACGATTTGTAGTACACCAACATGAATAGCACCACCAGACCTAGGCCTACCGAGATTGAAATAGCGCCAAGTTTAATATTCTCTGCACCAAGGCTTGCACCCACCGTGCGTTCTTCAGCGATAAACATGTCGGCTGCCAATGCACCCGCACGCAAAAGGAGAGACAGCTCTCGTGCTTCTCCGGCCTGCAGCCCCGTTATTCTGAAGTTAACACCGAGCGCAGACTGGACCGTAGCAAGGCTGACGACCCTTCGTACGACATAAGGCTCGGGTTTCAGCACTTCAATGCCATCTTCGATGACCTTGCGGTCACGGGTCTTGGTTTCAATAAAAATCACAGCCATGCGGCGGCCAACATTATGGCGGGTAGACCGATGCATCAACTCTCCGCCATCTCCATCAAGCCGAATATTGACCTGGGGCAAACCGGAATCCGGATCAAAGCCAACGTTCGCGTCCAGCACCCTGTCACCCCGCAGAATGATATCTTTCTCAATATCCGCAGAATAACCTTCGTAATCAAATTTCTGGGTGGAAGAGCGAGTAGCATCTGGCAATGCTTCCATCCTGAACTCCAAAGTGGCAACTTTGCCCAATATGTTCTTTGCCCGCGCTGTATCCTGGACACCGGGTAGGTCCACCACAATTCGGTCGCGACCCAATCGCTGGACAAGCGGCTCTGCAACACCCAACTCATTTACTCTGTTACGTATCGCCTGCAGATTCTGCTGAACGGCAAAGTCTTCCATCTCGCGGATAGAGGCCTCGTCCACAGTCAGTGTCAGTTCAGGCGCTGCCGGGCTTGCGACTATCAAGTACTGAGGATATCGATCTTTAAGTTTGCGTTCGCCGCGATCACGCGTTTCTTCATCAGAGAAAGCGATTTGCAGTACACCGGAGACCGGTGAACTAAAACCGGAGTAGCGAATGCGATCATCTTTATCACGAAATGTTCGTTTGATGTCCTGCTCAAGCCCTTCTATCCGCTCACCGACGGCAGATACCGTATCGACCTCCATCAGGAAGTGAACGCCGCCTCGCAGGTCCAGCCCATACTTCATCGGCTCACCACCTATATCGACAAGCCACTGAGGTGTTGTGGGCGCGGCGTTCAGTGCCACCACGTATTCATCGGGCAGGTCATGCAATGCCAATTGGATAAGATCGCGAGCCCGAAGCTGCGACTCGTCGTTATGAAAACGGATTAGTCCTCCGTTTTCCTGCATCTCTGGGCCGAAATACTCAACTGAGTCTTCTTCAAGACGCGCGGTCGCCGCATTGAGCGCCTGTTCCGTGAAGGTTCCATCTGCGCTCTCGGTTGATATCTGAACAGCGAAATCGGGTGGATATATATTAGGCAGAGCATAAACCACACCGAGGCTCACAACTGCCAGCACCAGTAGGTTCTTCCACAGGGGGTATCGATTAATCAAAATAATGCGCCATTAGCAATGTGAGAACGAAAACCGTTAGATATTCTTGATCGTGCCTTTTGGCAGGGCCTGCGTCACGGCACTTTTCTGGAGCCGCAACTCAACCTTGTCCGCTGCCTCAAAAATGATGAACTGTTCTTCGACCTTGGTAATTCGACCAACAAGGCCACCATTGGTAATAATCTCGTCTCCCTTCGCAAGATCAGCGATGAGTTCTCTGTGTTCTTTGGCCCGTTTACTCTGAGGACGCCAGACGATGAGGTAAAACACCAGCGCAAAAGCTACGATAATAAAAAGATCCAGACCAGGAATCGGACCAGAGGCCCCGCCACCCGCAGCCATAGCGTTCGGAATAAGAAAATCGATCATAAAAGAACCCCCCCTAATGGGGTTAAATTTGAGTAGCAATGATGAAGCGCGCTATTGTCGCTGATTACCTACCCAATCGGCAAATATTAGTCGCATGATATGTCGCCAACTTATGCTCGAGGCAGCCCCCAGCCTTCATATATCTTGCCAATATGATCATTGAGGGCCCCTTTTTCAATTGCTGTCTGCAGCCCGTTCATCAGGTGAAGGTAGTAATGAACGTTATGAATGGAGTTCAATTCCGCGCCAAGGATCTCACCACACTTGTCCAGATGATGCAGATAGGC
>JABGVY010000047.1 GCA_018645845.1 Gammaproteobacteria bacterium
GTACTTCCTTGAGGTTGGGTATGAGGCATTCTCTATGTCTAAACTCGCCAAGAACATTGGGTTAGCCAAGGGTACGCTGTACCTTTACTTCCAAACTAGGGAAGAGCTTTTCCTGACTCTCTATGAGCAAAGCCTGATTCGATGGAGTCAGGTTTTCATCGATGACTTATCTGATTCCATGACGAGTAAGGCGTATTCCCAAAAACTATTTAGCACTGCCTCGGCAGATGGCACTTTCTTACCTTTACTTACCAGACTTGAACATGTGATCGAACACAATGTTGCCATCCCTCGGCTCATCAGTTCTAAGCAAGTGTTCATAAATCAGGTGGAGGCGCTTGCTGAGGTCACGTCCAACTCACTCAGTTTGAGTGAAGCGCAAGCGATAGAGGTAGTAAAAACAATGGGCGTCCTCCTGATTGGTGCTACCCAAGGAGACCAGGGTCCATCACTTGATCACGAAGAGTTGCCTGAAGATGTTCAAAATCTTATCGCTAGCTTTTCGTCCGAACCTCTCTTCATTAAGAATGCTGTGCGCATCATAGAGGGCATTCGCACGGAAGCTGTATCCAATATTTAAGCGAATCAAACCCCTAGCCAATTACAAAATAGAACGAATGCATATTAACCAGAGAAAGAATTTATGAGCACAGCTGATTACGAAAACGTCACTAAATTAGACACTCAAAATCTGGAAGCTCTAGTCGAACTGCAGAGAAGCAAGTTTCGTGCTGAGGGCGAAGTCACCTATTCGACAAGGATTGACCGTCTAAAGAGACTCAAGGCACTGATTATTGAAAACAAAACAGAGTTCGCAAAAACAACAAAACGGGAATTTGGTGGTGCACGGTCCTATGAGTTCAGTTTGTTCTCAGAGTTTGCGTCAAAGGTCGAAGCTATCGACTATTCCATGAAACATTTAAAAGGGTGGATGAAGCCTGAAAAACGAAAAACTAACAAACCGATGAATTTTTTGGGCGGAAACAGCCAGGTTAGGCATTTCCCCAAGGGCGTTGTTGGCATCATTTCTCCTTGGAACCTGCCCTTTGGTTTGACTGTTGCACCTCTGACAAGTGCGCTTGCTGCAGGTAACCGAGCGTTATTGAAACCTTCAGAGTTCGTTCCTGAAACAGCGGCATTGTTCGCCGAAGTTGTCCCCAAATATTTCCCAGAAGATGAAGTCGCGGTCGTAACCGGTGGCGCAGAAATCAGTCAACGTTTTGCGGAATTGCCTTTTGACCATCTTCTGTTTACCGGGTCGACTAATATCGGCGCAAAAGTAATGCAATCAGCCTCAAAAAATCTGGTTCCCGTCACGCTAGAACTTGGCGGCAAGTCACCTGTCATTATTGGTCGTAGCGCAAAGCTTGATCTGGCCGGAACACGCCTGACATTCGGTAAGCTTTTGAATGGTGGTCAATTATGCTTGTCGCCAGACTACGTTGTCGTGCCGGATGAGCTAGAAGAGCAGCTCATTGCGCGGGTAGTTCAGGAGGTACAGTCAATGTATCCGAACATTACTGAAAATGAGGATTATGCGGGTGTTATCAACGAAAGACACTTCGCCAGGTTACAGAACTACATTGATGATGCAGTTGCCAAGGGGGCCAAGCTCACGATTGTTGGTGCTGACAAGACGCGTGCGTCTGAGGGTAATCGTCGTATGCCCTTACATATTTTACAAAACGTTAATGAAGATATGTTGGTTATGCACGAAGAAATATTTGGTCCTATTCTTCCCGTAATGACCTACTCTGATGTGGCTGAAGTTCCAGATATGATTGAACCCCGCCGAAATCCGCTTGCCCTGTATTACTTTGGTAAAGATAAACCTGAGCAGGAGTACTTACTAAGTCATGTGCAAAGTGGTGGTGTTTGTATCAATGATATAACGCTTCACTACGTGCAAGAGGATCTTCCATTTGGTGGTATTGGTGCTTCTGGGATGGGTGCTTATCACGGCCCGGAAGGGTTTAGAAGCATGAGCCACGCCCGTGCGATTTACAGTCAAACCATGATCGATGTCTTGCCTATCATTGGTGCGCGTCCGCCCTTTGGTAAAAAGTTTCGCAAGAATATAAGCAAAATTCTTGGCTCAATCTAACTGGAAGGCCAGAGTATTTTATACAAGCTAAACGGTTGAGCTTGAACTTCAAAGCCATCCAATTGACTTGGTTTTACCCCGTCACGGCAGGTAACAAGTTGTGTAGCTGCCAAACAAGCACAGACATCTGTAGAGAGAAGAAGCAAATATGAAAAGAGCACTGGGACATTTATCGTGACTATAAATCGACAATGGCTATTAGCCGAGAGACCTACTGGAATGGTTGGTCCGCATAATTTCAGGTACGCCGAAACCCCGATTCCTGAGCCGAAAAGTGGTGAGGTGCTGATAAATAATCTTTACTTATCATTTGATCCGGCACAACGAAACTGGATGGTTGACCGTAAGGCTTACCTACCGCCAGTAGCCATCGGAGAGCCTATGCGGGCAGCTTCTGTTGGCAAAGTAATAGAGTCGCATAATGCAGATTTTCAAGTGGGCGATCTAGTGCAAACCACCGGCTATTGGCAAGATTATGTGGTTGCAGCCCCAGGTGAAGGTCCAATGGGTTTGGTTAAATTGCCAGCAGGAGTATCGCCTGAAATGATGTTGTCTGTGCTCGGTATAACCGGGCTCACGGCATATTTTGGTTTGCTGGAGATTGGGCAGCCTAAGGCCGGTGAAACCGTTCTTATTTCTGGTGCTGCAGGCTCTACTGGCTCGTTTGTTGGTCAGATCGCAAAAATTAAGGGTTGCCGTGTCGTAGGTATTGCTGGCGGTCCAGATAAGTGTCGGTGGTTAAAAGAGACTGCTGGCTTCGACGCCGTCATCGACTATAAAAATGAGGATGTTAATGCGCAAATTGCTCATCACTGCCCCGACAAGTGGGACATATTCTTCGATAACGTAGGCGGCCCCATCCTCGAGGCAGCCCTAGATCACGTTAATCTACGTTCTCGGGTTGTTTTATGTGGGAGTATCTCTGGTTATAACGCGACTGGACCGATACCTGGCCCCTCAAATTTGTCGAACCTGACCATTAACCGAGCGCGAATGGAAGGATTCGTTATTTTGGATTATATGCCGCGAGCGATGGAAGCCATTGAAGATTTAATGGGCTGGATTTCATCGGGCCAATTAATTTACCAGGTCGACTTACAGGAAGGCTTTGAAAACATCCCTGCCACTTTACAGCGGCTTTATACAGGGCTAAATCTTGGTAAGCAACTACTCAAAATAGACTCATAGAAATAACCATAAGGCTTGCAATGGCACACATCATACCCAGGCAACGCAAGGAATTACCTGAGTTAGAGCCGATATTGCAAATGGTGGAGGCGACTATGGGCTTTTTGCCAACATCCATGATGACCATGGCGCATAGGCCAGAACTTACTCA
>JABGVY010000368.1 GCA_018645845.1 Gammaproteobacteria bacterium
GCCTTTGAAGATTGTTAACGCTAGATTGAAGAAGTTAGTGCCAATGTTGATGGCAATGATGATGGGTGCGCAAGCTCTCAGCGTAGTGGCTGAGGAAGCGATCGAAGAAGTGGTGGTCGTAGGCAAGTCGATCAAGGCCAGTACGCAGTCGTCAATCGATGCTAAGCGGATGGCAGATAACGTCGCCGATGTGATCTCAGCAGATGCTGTGGGTCGATTCCCTGATCAAAACCTTGCAGACGCTCTGGGACGAGTGCCAGGTATTTCGATCGAGCGCGATCAGGGTCAAGCGCGATACATCAGCTTTCGTGGTTCCCCCAAGCGTTATACAACAACCGCCTTTAATGGTGTCGATGTGCCCGGGGTAGAAAACGGCAGGATCCCAAGGTTCGATGCGTATCCTTCGGTCATCGCTTCTCAAGTCGTGGCGAATAAAGCGATTACTGCGGACATGCCAGGGGAATCTGTCTCTGGGTATATTAATGTTAAGACCTTTGCGCCAGGTGATACCGACGGCTGGGCTTTTTCGATGGAGCTGGGGACCGGTGAGCAAGATTTGGGTGGTGGCGATATGTCCAAAGCCAATGCGCGGCTGTCCTACTCGGATGACAAGTTTGGGTTTCTGATTTATGGCTCGGAAAACTCACGCGAACAAGTGACCGACAACAGAGAGATGGATTACGCTTCCGGTAGTTCGCCTGGCTCGCTTATCCCAAAACAAATCGAGTACAGAAACTACTTGCTCGAGAGAACCGACGAAGCCTACGGTGGGACGATTGAGTTCTATTTAGATAATGGTGGCAAGATTTATGCGTCCACCACGAATACTAAGTTCACGGACGAAGAACAACGAAATCACTGGTACTTTTACTTTCCTTCAGGGCTTCCGGCGAATTCCGGTGTTTCGCCAACGGGAGATATGAGAAATCTTCTCCAATATGGGTTTTACGACAACGAGACAAACGTAAATACCATTGGTGCTGAATTTACGTTTGGTGAGTGGGATGTCGACGTTAAGTACAGCGATATCGAGACGGTCAACGATACCTGGCTGCCACTGGTTTTTCTCAATGGCAAGGGGGGTGACCCAGAGCTAACGGACGTAGCGTACGACTTTACTGACAAGAATGAACCGGCCCTTTCCTTTGATGAAAACATTGGGGATGTTCGCTATGGATTAAATTTAACGATTGATGCGATCGGCGCGTTAGATATTGATACAGATCAATTTAAATTTGATGCAAGTCGTGCCAATCAATGGGGCGTAATTAAGGTTGGCTTTAAATATGATGCCAGAGACGCAGAAGGAGGGGGAGCACCCCTTCAGACCATAGCATCGGGCCCACATGTTACCCAAGATCAAATCGCCTTAGCCCGAACGGGTTTGTGGGACACTGACTTCAGTAATACGATAAACGGGACTTACGTTGATAATAAAGAAATTTACAATCAAATGGTGGCAGATGGTCTAGAAAGGCCAAGCTTTCGGTCGGATGAAGCGTTAGAAATCGACGAAACGATCCTTTCAGCTTACGTGATGCAAACTATTGATATGGATTGGGGTAATGTTGTTCTTGGTGTTCGTGTCGAAGATACAGATTACGAGACGGTGGGGATCAAGTTAGTAGGCTCTGTTGCTCAACCACTAAAGGTGAGTCAAAACTACACGAATGTGTTGCCAAGCGCTCACGTTAATTGGGATTTCCGTGAAGACCAGAAGTTAAGGTTCTCTCTCTCCACGGGTATTAGCCGCCCGACCTATATTGAAGCGCGCGCTGCGGGTTCGATTAGTGAAATTGGAGAAGCGGTTACCGGCGGAAACCCGGATCTAGACGAAGAAAAGTCCTGGGGTATTGATGTTGCCTGGGAGTGGTACTTTAACGAAGCAAGCATCCTGTCTGTAACGGCTTTCCACAGGTCGATCGATAACGTTATCGCAGAGTCTAACGTGAAGGTGGATGGTACAATCTACTCTGATCTGGCACAGCCCGGTGATTTGTGGGACCTGTCCTCTTTTGATAATGGTAAGGATGGAAAACTCAATGGACTTGAACTTGCCTACACGGCAAGGCTCGACAATTACGTAGAAGGTTTTTGGGCGGGCTTTGGTTTAGAGGCTAATCTGACGGCCATCGACTCAGAATACAAGACGCCGGAAGGCTTGAAGTTCGATCTGCCCGGTCAATCTGACCTGTCTTATAACGTATCACTGTTTTACGAAGATCATGGCTTTATGGGGCGTTTGAGCTATCGCTACAGAGATGCATTCCAAGATGAAACAGAAACTGGCGCAGTATTTGGTTTTACCCAGGCAATTTACTGGGATGAGCAAAGTCGAGTGGATTTAGCCATGCGTTACGATCTTGAGCCGTGGATTGGTTACAAGGCATCACTGTTCGTAAACATTAACAACCTGACGAATGAAGAAGACGGCCAATACGCCGGTAAAGAATGGAATCCTATTCGGGTTGAGAGCTATGGCAGAAGGTATCTTGCGGGGGTTCGTTTTAGTTTGTAGGTCGTAAGTGAAATTGCTCGTATAGACAGGACGGGGAGGGGCGCGTTTGAAAGCGTGCCTCGCCCAAAAATTAGGTCCTGATCATCTCTGAGTGATGGTCAGGGTTTTTTTTTGTGCGACTTATGCAGGCATGCGAGCATCAAATGCTTGATAGCGCTACAATCTAACCGTCTCTGGTTCCTCAGTTGCAGCGCTATGCGATGGAGCTAGACCTCGAAAGTGTGAAACCCAGGTTTACATGGAGCTACCGGTGGCTAGAAATTCAGCGAAGGTAATTGAGTTATATGAACAGACTTCAACTCAACTGGTCAGGGTATTACAACGCAAGCTAGGTAACAGATCCGAGGCAGAAGAAGTTGCACATGATGCTTTTGAAAAGCTGTTAGAGCTTGCTGACCGCGATGATATTGTTGACCTGCGTCGCTATTTTTTTGTCATGGCGAATCGCATGGCTCTCAAAGTAATAAGGCGAAGAGTTATCGCCAATCGATACCTTTTAGAGCAGGAACCTATTGCACTAAATGCGGTGGAAGTTGAAAACAGCCCTGAGTCAATCAGCAGCCAGATGGAGAAGCTTGAAAGGGTTAGCGAGGCATTGTTGAAACTTCCTGAACAAACCCGGCACGTTTTTATACTCCACAGGTTTGAGGGTTTTTCTCACGCCGAGATTGCGGAACAATTGGGATTGTCTAAAAAATCGATTGAATATCACATGCATCGCGGGCTCTCCATGCTCCTGGATGCATCAGAAGGAGTGTGAGAATGGGCGAGCAGGTTAAGCAAGAGGCCAGCAGGTGGTTTCTGAAACTCAGATTACCTGATGTGGGTAGTGTGGACCGCCGCAATCATAGGAAATGGCTTGAAGAAGACATCGCACATCAGCACGCCTACGCATGGGTGTGTAATGAATGGGAAGATTTTGACCTGATCGAACCGATTGCTCGCGAGGAACTGGCGCTTCTTAACCAGCAACACTTAGTGAGACAGCTCCGAAGTCGTAACTTTTTGGTTGGCAGCGTAGCTGCGGCCGCACTCTTGCTGCTTGGAGTCTTGATCTGGCCAGTGATTGATTCTCGGCCAGAGCGATTTGATACCGTTAAAACGGAACAAACCAGATTGACCCTGGATGACGGTTCAAGGCTCCATTTGAATACAGCTACAAGTGTAGAGGTCGACTATGACGGGGATCGTCGGGAAATCCTGCTTACAAGGGGTGAGGGATATTTCGAAGTAGAGCATGACCAGAAAAGGCCCTTCATCGTCAAGGCGGGCGGCAGCAAGATTATTGCGCTTGGAACTCGGTTTTCCGTTAGGCTCATGTCTACAGACGATATAGAAGTCATTGTGCTTGATGGCAAGGTAGCTGTGTTTCCTCCGGGTTCTCGCAGGACAACCGCACCAGAAAATCTGGCGGAGGCTTCGATAGAACCGGGCGTGATTCTTGAAAAAGACCGTCGGGTTGTGATTCATACCTCTGGGCAGGTGGGTCTAATCGAGCAGGTGTCTGCTGAAAATGAGACCGCCTGGCTTGACGGCAAGCTCGTGTTTGAGGGCGCGCCGCTCCGTGCTGCGGTCGCAGAGATTTCTCGTTATGTGCAGGAAGAGATTCAGGTTGCTGGTGGCGTTGTCGATCAGCCTGTCTCTGGTATCATGTATATAAGCAGTGCGGATGTCATGATTGAATTGCTTTCGGAGATTGTACCTATCGAGGCTGTGAGAGAATTGCCCAACCAGCTGGTGCTTCATCCTGCTGCGCCGTCTCCTTTGAAGTAATCAAGGTCGAATGAAAAGAACAACGCCAGGTAATGTTGGCATCGGGGTGCCAGCTCTGGCTCTGCTGTTGGTCTTGGCGAACTCAAGTAACTTTTCGCAGGCCTTGGCTGAACCTAGAGATTTTGATCCTAGAATCCAAGACACGCTCTTCCACTCGTTCATAGATTTTGATATTCCGGCTAGCTCAATTGAGGCTGCACTCATCAGATTTGGTGAACAGTCGGGAATTTCAGTAGTCATTCATAATCAGGCGATTGGGCTGGGAAGTTCTTCTATACATGGCGTACTCAAGCCCTATGATGCGTTGGAAACACTACTAGGTGACACCGGCCTGGACTTCAGGCTTAGTGCGGGTGGGATTATTGTTTTTCAACCAATCGCCCTGCTTGGAAATGAGGGCGAACCTGAAGAGTCGGATAACGCCAGTTCGCGGCTTCGAGAGCCTGATGCGCTAACCGCTGCTGCTGATCTGATGCAAGGTGCTAGTCAGGCGATAGAAGAAATCGTAGTAACAGCCCAAAAGAGAGAACAGAGCGCCCAGGAAATGGGTATCGCGGTAACCAGTTTTTCAAAGCGGGATATGCGTGAGCTGGGTATGCTGAGACCAGACGATCTGTCAGCTCAGACACCGGGGCTTGATATTAAAAATGCTCTGGGTGCGCTCAACCCAATATTTACGATGCGTGGCGTGGGGCTGAACGACTATAACGTGAATAACAACCCGTCGGTGGGAGTGTATGTCGATGAAGTGTACATGGCCAGCAGCGCCTATCTTTCGTTCCAGGTATTCGATCTCGAACGAATTGAGATACTGAAAGGCCCACAGGGAACTCTTTACGGCCGAAACACAACGGGAGGTGCCGTTAACTTCGTTACAGCAAGGCCAGGCACCAACTTCGAAGCCTATCTTGATATTGACTATGGTAGATGGAACACCCTTAAAATTGAGGGCGCGATGAGTGGGGCGATTAGTGAAAAAATTTCCGGGCGTATCGCAGTCCAAGCCAACAAGTCGGATGGATATTATACAAACAATGGTACGACAGTGACCTCTGGCCTCTTGGGTCCGAAAGCTGTAACTCTTGATGAACGCGGCTTTGGTGTAGGTCAACCCTCGGCTGCAGCGGTTCTACCCGGCAATTCATTTGTCGATCGGGATGATGATTTTTTCAGGCAGGACACTCGCTCTATTCGAGCAACTCTGGACTGGGACATATCAGCGGTCGCAGACATAACGATGAGCTTACACCAAGTGAACGATACATCTGACATGCTGGCTCGCTCCATGGGCTTCATCTCAATCGATGCGAATGGTTTCAGCCCAGTTGATGATGACCCTTACACGGTCGACGCGAATTTTGGCGCGGGTGGTCGGGCGATTGATGTCACAGGTTACGGTGGCTATCTAAAGTTCAATATTGATCTGGGTGCTACTACGCTAACGGCCGTAAGCGGGTATGAAAGCATAGATCGTATGCTGCCTTTTGAAGACTCCAGTCCCTGGCGAATAATTGATCAGCAATTTGATGAAGACATGTATATGTTTAGCCAAGAGGTACGATTGGCTTCGGTTAGTGATGAAAGTTTCTTCTGGATGTTGGGGCTCTATTACAGCGAGGAGCAGTTGGAATTTAGTAAAGGCATTAACGGTCTTGATGGTTTGCTCCGAACATCGATCACTACTGAATTTGAACAATTAAGTAAATCTACAGCGATTTTCGGGCAAGTAGAGTGGCCGCTGCACGACCGGCTAAAAGTCACGGCGGGATTACGCTACACCGATGACGACAAGAGCTACTCAGGCGGTTCGTTCATCCCGATCGAACCCTACGGACCTTACGGTGTAGATCTGGCGCCGACGTTCTGGGATTTGCCGCTTGAGGGTTCAGAAAAGCTAAGGGAAGACAATGTATCCGGTAAAGTTAATCTAGACTGGCTTTACCGCCCTGGTCTTCTTTTTTATCTGTCATGGAACAAGGGTTACAAGAGTGGGGGGTTCGATGGATCAACGATTACTGATGCGTCAGCGTTCACGCCATTTTTTTCGGAAACACTGTATGCATGGGAAACCGGGATAAAGTCGCGTTGGTTTGAAGAGAGGTTTCAATGGAACCTCTCTGTATTCCTCTACGACTATGACGATGTGCAGGCTGAAGCGCAGAGAAAAGTCCAGGTCGGAGAGAATACTTTCGAGAGTATTCGTTCAAACGCAGGTAATGCTGATATTTGGGGTTTTGAAACTGAATTTTGGTATAAACCCAGGACAAATGTTGATATCAAAATTGGTGTTGCTCACCTGGATAGCGAAATTACGGATTGGTTTGTTGACGGCCTTGATTCAGATGACCCTGCCGTTGTGATGGCAGCGCAAGCGGCAATCCTTGCTCATGTAGGTAATGATTTACCCGATTCGCCTGACTTAACTGTAAGTGGACTTGTTCGTTACCAGCATGCGCTCACCGATTCGTTAAGACTGGTTACGAGCTTGGATTTCAACTACGTTGATGAGCTTTATAAGAACATCGACAATGATGAGCACCTGAAAGCAGCTTCTTACTGGTTGCTCAATGCGCGCATGACGCTCGCGTCGGAAAATGAAAGGTGGCAGGTATCTCTCTGGGGCAAAAACCTGACCGACGAAATTTATTTTCGTGAACGATTCGAAAACTTTGGATCTCAGTGGATATATGAAACGCCAGGAGTTCCCAAGTCTTATGGCCTAAGTCTAAAGTACCGGTGGGATTGATTCCGTGTGATTGAGGACAACGCTGTTTCTTCTTGAAGGCCATGAGGTTATCGACAAGATGCTGAAGCATCTTGACCTGGATGAGGTGTCACAGGCCCGGAACCGTTTATCGGATGTGACTCGACCGACTCGGGATGAACCGCAAACTCATGCCTGGGCGCGGTGATCGGGGCTTCATAGTAGTTCAGTAATCGCCGTGCATGACCCTGCGGCGAGAATGAAATCTTCTGGAACAATATCATTCAGGTTAAAGACATTGGCAGTGATGACGTAAACCTCATCGGTGGACAGAGGTTTTTCATTGCCGTTCGGCATGGCTCTATTGATGTGGTCTAAAAAAGTCAGTAATAGTGGGATAACAGTCTGCTCAAGCGCATAACTCACCTAGAAGATAGGTAGTTCAAAACCAGTACCCCTTCTACAAACTAGTCATATCGAACTACTGCAGGAGTCCCATTGTGTGAAAAAGATACCGCGTTATTCCTTGGCCGCCACGGCAAAAGTAACGTAAACCTTGCGAATACCCAGAATAGCCAATGGCGCATAAGAGGCTAATGCAGCGCCTACCCAAAGTGCAGGTAGTAACGCAAACGCTGCAATCCAGCACGCTATAAATACAACAAGGCGCATGAGTACTAACGGGAAACGTTGCATTGGATTCACACCATCGCCCTGATAGGTGAAGGCTTTGGGACGCAAAAACCAACCGTGAGCCATCAACATCATGGAGAATATCAAAAAGGGTGGCGTCTTATTTTTTGTGGCAGGAGTTTCATCTAACACAGCGTCAGCGGCTGACGGGTCTGCAAGGGAGGCCTGAATCTGCTGCCAAACGTAATCTTCCGTAGGTCTGCCACCAGCACCTCCCATGTTTTCTCGGCTGGGAACAGACTGCCAGCGGTAAAGAAGACGTTCAGCGCTCAGTGCCAGAACACCGGGCTGATAGAATCCTTTCGGGTGGGAGACACTCCAAGACGTATCACGTGTAATAAACTCACCCACTTCACTGGTACGCAGATCTAACATCTGGCCTTGACGTGCCGCGTCAGCGATCTCTTGATGTGGGTCACCCACACATTCAAAAGAGAGTCCCCATTCTTCCTGGGCACGAGAGGCCAGCGCCTGAGGTTCACTGGTAATACCATAAACTTCGCCACCCGCAGCTCTGATAGCATCAACCACCCGGCTAAGAACGTAGCCTCGTAACTCGAGGCGACAAGGGGGTCACCAGAAGCCGCGATAAAACAACAACACAGCAAAAGAGTTCCTGCCAGCTACATCAGCTAACCAAGTCTTCCGGGCACCCGGCGGCGGATCAAGTTCGGCCACACCAACGCTATCTTGCGCATGGTCTAACCCCAACCATTCCACTTTAGGAAATTCAACAGAACCAGTAACCTTGAAAGTTTCCTGACGACAAACGCCCTCTCCACAAAGCACCAATCGCAGATCCTGGCTACTACCGGAAGTCACCGGTGGGTCGACAATGCCGGTCACATCATAGGCCGCGTTTTCGTGGGTGTTAAACCAAGCCAGAGCGGCACCCACTTCGGACTGCAGACTTTCGGGAATTATTTCAAGTACGTTTGTCATAAAACCACACTCCGGTCTACATTAACTTGACAGGCAAATGGGAAGTTTAAATCGCATTTATCCTTGTTTTCAAACGTATCTTGATGGGGGATTTTTGCGTAAGGAAGTCAGTGGTGTCGTTTTTTCGGTAGAGGATGGTTGCTGCCAGAATAACCGATGATTTACTAGCTGAAAGGATACTCTTCTGGTCGAGGGAAATGCAGCCGCTGATGCTATTAAAGGAGGCAATTGCCGGGTGATTATCCTTTGCCGTGCTTCCCGGCTCAGACCCGGCCATGCATAGTTTACTTTCCCAAAGCATCAAGGCCCACACCTGCGGCAGGAGATTATGTTTTAATACACTAAGTGGAGTACGAACCCATGAATCTAGCAGATACGTTTTATCGTGACGGCGTGGTATTTCAACCGCAGGTATTGGATAGAAAAGCCATGGCTATCGCCCGCAAAGCTTTTGAGTGGTCGCTGGCCAATCCGGGCAAGGGCGCGACCAGACTGATTCCAGGCACACCCGGTTCATTTTATGGTGATCTTGCTAACCCCGATTGCTTTGATGCCTATTCCCTCGTGCATAGCCAGACTGTCATACCGAGCCTGATTACTGCACTCTGGAATAAACCCGATATCTGGTTTATGTACGAACAGATATTCAAAAAAACAGGCGGCGAAGATGGTCTTCCTGCCAGGCGAACGCCCTGGCATCAGGATCTACCGTATCTGCCGATTGAGGGTAATGACCTTGCCGTGGCCTGGATATCCTTTGAACCTCTAAAGAAAAGTGAATCCCTCGAATTTATCAGGGGTTCACACCAGGGAACGCTCTTTGATGGATCTAAATTCGACCCCAAGGACGATACTCTGCCTCTGTACGGTACCGGTGAGTTACCAAGATTACCCGACATCGAAATAAACAGGCCAGATTACGATATTCTTTCCTTCGCGATTGAACCTGGTGACGTTGTCATATTTCACCCTATGATGCTCCATGGTGGTGCCCCGACCGAGTCAGGCAAGACCCGCAACACTCTGTCACTACGTTACTTTGGCATGGACGCCAGCGTTGCCTGGCGACCCAATGACACCATGGAACGCATCGCAAAAGTCGCTTCTGGACCTAATCCACATCCCATGAACAGAGCGAAGCAGCGGGGCGTTGGTGCACCTTTTAGAGACGCTGGTTTCCCAAAAGTGGGCTAACAACTAATCAGAGAAATCAGGAGTACCTATGCCAAAAAAGATTGTTATTGTTATCTCGACCTTATTGAGTCTGCTCGCCATGAATTGCCTGGGTCATGGTGTACTGTCGGCTTCAGAGTCCATGGATCAGGAAAGGTTGATCCGGTTTCCCGATACAAAAGCTTACAAAACCCTAACGATGGATCCGCACACCCATTCTACTTTCTCTGATGGTCATGTATGGCCTACCATTCGAATTGCCGAAGCCCTGAAAGATGGTCTTGACGCCATAGCAATCACCGAACATCTGGAATGGCAACCTCACCTGGCGGATATTCCGCATCAAGACAGGAATCGTTCCTACAACATTGCTGTCGATGCAAATGGGAAAAATGCGCTAATGGTCATTTCGGGGGCGGAGATTACCAGGGACGCTCCCGCCGGCCATATCAACGCGTTATTCCTGCAGGACGCTAACCTTTTGTTAAAACATGTCCCGCCCGTTGAGCCAGATGACACCCTTGCTTACTACCAGGCCACCAACCAATGGCCTGCTCAGAATGCTGTTGACGCTGCCAATGCGCAGGGCGCATTTCTGTTCTGGAATCACGCCTGGTGGCGCGAGGACTTCCCCAATGGCATTCCCGTCGCGCCCGAGTTTCACCGATCAAATGCCGAAAAGAATCTGATTCATGGTATCGAAATTGCCAATGGCGACAGCTATTCAGAAGAGGCTTTTCAAATCGCAATAGATCTGGACCTTACCCTGCTGGGTGTCTCTGACATACACAACCTGATCGACTGGGACTTCCCGCCTAGCCAGGGTAGGCACCGGCCGGTGACGCTGGTTCTGGCTGAGCAGCGATCCCCATCAGCAATCCGTGAAGCACTATTTTCGGGAAGAACCTTGGTCTGGTTTAATAATCTGTTAATCGGCCACGAACGGTATATGGACGAACTGCTAACCGCCTCACTGGAAATCAGTGCAGCCTTTTATGCGGAAGAGTCTCAGATACTTCAACTTGAAATCAAGAATCATTCCGATGCAGACTTTCGGCTTAAAAATAAAAGTCAGTATACCTTTACCAATAGCACCGATTTTCTCTCGATTAAGCCTCACGCGACTCAAACTATAGGAGTGAAAACGGTCCGTCGGGTCAAACATATCAGCCTGCAATTTGAAGTATTAAACGCTCTGGTCAAGCCCAAAAAAACCGCTCAGGTGACCTTGTCATCGCAGATTGATACTCAGGACTAACAAGTATGCACAAGTAGCGACAGGCAAGGGTGTACCCAGACGACTTTTGTTCCTGATGAAAGGTTTGAAGATTAGCTAAGACTCAAGCATTTGTCCTGTCATTCGCGGTTTTCAATAATTCCCAACGAGGTAACCGGTTACTCACCCACAAACCACAGTCATCCCGGATTTCAAAAGTATCCTGATGGCTCACCAATTTGAGCGAGAGTTGCCACCGAGATTTTTCACGGTAAGCTGCCCTGAATTACTTCACCCTCCATCAGTACCGCTGCAGGTTTGACCTTCCAGATCTCATTGCTATCCATATCGAACAGGTTGTCGTTGAGTATGATCAGGTCCGCAAGTTTTCCTGTTTCGATTGAACCGATCTGGTCTTCCATGCGTAACTGGTAAGCGCCGTTTCGCGTATACCCAGCGATCAACTGTTCGATACTTAAAGCAGCGTCCGCGGGCGCCCTGACCGCATTGTCATCTTCTTCCCGCCACTCTTTTGGGGCTTGGCGAGTATGCCCAACCTGCATTCCGAAGTAGGGATTAAGATAAGTCGGAAGTCGATCACCGCCCCACCATTCGTCGCTGGAGAACGTAACGTCAATCCCTAAATCAAAAAGCGCTTTCGGACTGTACATGTTTTCGTAACGCTCATCCCCGAGCCAGGTTTTCAGGGGGTCATCCTTGTCTGCCGTAAACCACCACGGCGTGTAATTTGCGATGACGCCCAGTTCTTTGATCCGCGGCAAGTCTGCGGAATCGATGAGACCCAGGTGAGCAATCGTGACCCTGGGGTAAAAGTCATCTTTGACAATGTGTTTTGCTTGTTCAAGCGCATCCAGCACTCTTCTCACCGCCAGATCGCCCATCGTGTGGATATGTATATCGAATTTTTCTGTGTTGAGTTCCAATAGAAAATTGCGCAGTTCCTCCACCGATAGTGTTGTATCGCCGACATAACCCGGATTATCTGTGTAGGGGTCCAGCAATGCGCTTGAGCGGTTATAGTTGATACCATCCATGAATAGTTTGATCGTGTTGAATTGCAGGCGATCGCCGCCGTATTCTTTTCTATAGCGTTTCATTTCAGGAACGGCCGAATGCAATCTTTCGGCTGTAAATATTTGATATGTGCCTTCGTAGCGAACGGGCAAATTGCCTTCTTCCTCCAGCCGGGCCATAAAACCGTAGACCACGTTCTCATAACCAAAGTTGCCTGCGTCATAGAGCGTAGTTACGCCGGATTCGCTAAGCAGTCGCAACCCCGTGACCATGTTTTCCTCATGTGACTTTTTATGGTCGCCGTCTCTGATCGGAAAATGCGCCACAAAATGCTGCCAGGCGGTGCCTTCTTTCACCCAACCAGTCGCTGCTCCATTTTCATCCAGTCCAAGAGTCTCGAGTGCCTTTGAGTTCAACCAGCCGCTGTGCCACCACTCACTAACAAACCACACCGGTCGGTCAGGAACAACGGCATCCAGTGTCTCTTTCTTGGGCCCCTGGTTACCCATTACATACAGGCCCACCGGCCAGCAGCAGAGTCGCAACCATTCGTCATCGGGGTTTTCGTCGGCGTGCTTCCTGACAGCGGCTAACAAATCTTCTTCGTTCGTCTCTGAAATTTGGCCGTATTGTTCGACCTCTATGTAGCCTGGATGGGCATGGGAATCGACCAGGCCCGGAATCACCAATCGCCCTTCAAGATTAATGGAACGAGTACGTTCTGATTGATACGCGAGGACTCCTGCAGAATCACCAACATAGGTGAATCGACCATCCTTCACAGCAACAGCTTCCGCCCCGGGCTGTTGCGTATTTGACGTAAATATTTTTGCACCGCTTAGAATCAGGTCGGCACCGTGCTGATCCCCTGCGTCTTCACCAGGCGTGCAGGACGAGATCAAAATCCCGAACACGCCAATAAGCGTTGCGGTTTTTTTTACGTTCATGACTGTCCCCTTCGTATACCGACCTATGTGAGAGGGTGCGTCAAGGCATCCCTTGTTTTGTAGTAGATATTTTGGTCATCTCCAAAAAATGCCTATGTTTTCAGCGTTCAGCCTCGGCAAATCAATTCTGGAATCACCCATTTTCTAGTTCGGCAAAAGAGGGCTTTCGTGATGGTGGGCTTCTCGCCATTTTCCTTCTTTTTTAATCCAAACTGCACTCACGCGATTCACGACATTGTGTGCCTTGCCGTTTCTTGTATGAGTGCCCGACAAATAAAATGTGACAATCGCCCAATCATCGTAGATCACCGCATCGTAATTACTCATCAAGAGATTCATGCTTTCCGGAAAGTTCGGAGTCGCCTGCATTCGATTTGCGACAGCCTCGTAATCGGATTCCCACAAGGGACCGCCATCGGGGAAGTACATAGTAAAGTCGCTTCTGTGGTGAACAGATGCACCCGCATAATCGGCGGCATTTATATGGCCATAGTGTTCTTCAATCGTTCGCTTAATTTCCTCAGATGGGTTGGCTGAAACAGTCGCCCCCAGCACCAGAAAAACCCCAGCAATAATAACTTTGATCATCATATCGACTTCCTCTTAGCTTAATTAGTGACCGGTATCGAACTCTTTATAACTTGCATAGCCTTTTAAATACAATAGCCGCCTGTTTGCTTGCAACTCAATCGAATATTGCCAGGTTAACTAACCAAGAATGTGTAAATTCGGCAA
>JABGVY010000039.1 GCA_018645845.1 Gammaproteobacteria bacterium
AAGGCTCAACCCATACTGACGTAATCTTGACTCTTCTAGTTCAACACTAATTTCATCAGGTCGTGCACCCTGGATATCTGCTTTCGTAACGCTGGGTAAAGAAAGAATTTCATCCTGAATCGTAGAGACCAGACCTTTCATGCTGACTTCATCCAGATCACCATAGATCTGAACGTTGATCGCGCGAGGATTTGGCTGGTTCCGATAGATGACTGGTTTTTCGATGGACCCTGGTAAGTTGGAAATTCTATCTACCGCCATCTTCACTTCGTCAAGGATAGCCAATGCGTCGTAACTGTTCTCAACGTCTAACCGCACTGTACCGGATGATGGATTAGAGAATGAACGCATATCGGCAATGCCCTCGATGTCTCGCACGGCCTCTTCGATTCGAGTAACGACACCTGATTCAACTTCGCCAGGTGAAGCCCCTGGGAAAGGGACATCGATGCTGATCACGTCCAGTTGAACATCCGGCATGAGTTGCGTTCGTATGGTTGACGCGGAGAAGATCCCAGTCAGGATGATCACCAACATCAAGAGATTTGCCGCTACATGATTTCTTGCGAACCAGGAAATAATGCCCTTATTTGGATCAATAGCTGGATCAATAGCTGGATCAATAGCTGGATCAATAGCTGGATCAATCGTTTCCAAGATCCATCCCCACTATCGTGTTGTCGAGTTCCTGATAGCGTACGGGCGTTCCGGGGAAAGGATTTTCAGGCACGGTAAGGCTAATTAGCTGGCCTGATACTAAACCGGACCGAATCAAGACCGATTGCTCGTCAGCGTGGGCAATTTCGACAGTCTCGGGTTGTAATGTATCGTCGTCAGAGACTGTCCATATTTTGTTGTCCCTGTGCAGTGCTGTACGTGGTAGTCGAATCACGTTGTATAACAGCTTACCTTCGATAGCGGCGTCAACAAAAGTCCCCATGCGAAGAGAGTGCTGCCACTTCTTTGAGTATCGATTGTAGGGATCATCAATCTGTGCAACGAGATATAGCACGCGACTACTTTCATCGAACACGCCTTCAGTTCGTATAATTCGGCCTTGCCATGTATTGAGTTGTCCCCCGATATTGGCCGACAGTGCAACACCGGGTCCTTGACCTTGAACCAGTTCGTGCTCATCCAGGTTGAGGTAAGGCAATTGGCTATCCGGCAGGGGTAATCGTATTTCTGCAACTTCAACCGAAAACGTGACGGCTAGAGGAGAGCCTGAATTGACGAACTGACCAATATCAGCTCGCTTTTCTCGAACCAGTCCATCATAAGGCGCTCTGATGACCGTACGATCGAGGTCACCCTCACGCTTTTCCAGATCTGCCTTGGCGAATTCAAGGCTTGCTAAGGCTTCAGCCTGTTGTGGTTTGCGCATGGCCAGATCGGTAGCGGCCTTACTGGACCGCAATACTGATTGCGCTCGTTCCCAGTCTTCCCTGGCGTAGTCAGCCAGGCCGGTTTCGCGAGTGACATTTGTTTCAGCCGCTCTAACCGCTGCCTGTGCACGTTTGACTTCTGCTCGATAATTACGGTCATCGATTCGAACCAGAACGTCTCCTTTGCTGAAGAATCCGCCAGCGACAAATGCGGTGGAAACTTCGGTTATCAATCCGGACACTTCAGAGACCAGGGTGGTCTGGGTTCTTGGTGTCACATTGCCCTGTGCCTTCACGGTGGTTTTTTCGTTCGATGCGTGTACACGCATGACATCCACAAGCATCGAGGGTGGTTTTTTATCGATGGTTTGTGGCGTGTCTTTCTGCATAAACATCCATACGGCAGCGGCGCTGCTGATCGCGATGATGGCAATTGGCAAAATTATTTTTGAAAGCATAACCGCTAATTATACACTGATTGATTCATGTGGTTATACGCTCTAACGCTGGACAACCGTCGTTTATTAGGCCGGTATGAAGTCGTTCTCTGGCACGCTTGAGGGGTACGCAGAAGGCGGCAGTTCAATAGTGACTTTCGCAATCTGGGTTATTAAGTATTTTACTATCGATGTATGATTCACGAGAAAGCCCAAGAGGTTTTAAATGCGAGCACATAAGTTGATCGAAGAGTAGGCAGGGCTAGATGAAAATCAATGCAAACCCTTTATCCTGGGAGGGTGCTCATTCATTCCTTGCTGTCACCGGCATAGGGGTTTTAGCGCTGCTGCAAGGACCGTGATTTTGGGTCAACCGACAATTTGTCACAGAATTCAAACCGGGAAAAACCGTTGTCCGAGCAGTACTTCATGAAGGAAATCAGACTGTCGAACCCATCGAGGCTGAGTTGAAACACATGTCCGAAGCGGCACAGAAGACGAAGCTCCAATGAACAGGATTGGAATATTCGTTGATGTTCAGAATATCTACTACACAACCAGGCAAGTTTATGGTCGCCAATTTAACTACCGTAAGCTCTGGGAAAAAGTCGGCATGGGTGGAGAAATCGTCATTGCCAATGCCTACGCGATCCACGCGGGAGATGAGAGGCAACTCAAATTTCAAAATGCATTGAAGCACATTGGGTTTAACGTGCGGCTCAAACCCTACATTCAGCGAAAAGATGGAACTGCTAAAGGGGATTGGGATGTTGGCATTACGATTGACGTGCTGGATGCGGCGCGGAATGTCGATACTGTGGTGCTGCTGTCCGGCGACGGAGATTTTGATTTGCTCCTGGAAAGGGTGAAGACGAGATCCAAGATCACCACCGAGGTTTTTGGCGTCAAAGAGCTGACTTCCAATTCCTTAATTAAATCCGCCAGTTTTTTTCATCCGATTGAAGAAGAGCTACTATTGTAGTCGGCTGCGCGACAGTTTCTATCGGCTTTATGGCAGCCGGTATTGTTCCGCTACCAAGGCTGGCCTACAGGGCCTCATACTTAGATATTCTGGTCCTCACTTTCCTGACATAATCGCGTGTCTCACTCCTGATATGGCGGTTGGTCAGGAACCAATAGAATTCACGTGCCGTCATCTTGTTGATACGGGCGATAGCCTGCTTTCGGTTACCCGAAGCGTTCAAGCTTCGCCACAAATTACCGGCGCCTCCGTTGTAGCTGGCTATCACAGCGTCTTCGAGTTTTTTTGGATCATTAATGCCAACAAGATAGCGACGGGCGAGAATACTTAAATAGCCGCTACCTATTTCGATGTTTTGCGCTGGTTGATAAAGGTAAGCGGAGCTGGGGGTATGCGCGTAACCTTTGACCCGTGTAAAGTAGTCTCTCCCTGCGGTATCTGCTTTGATTTGCATCAATCCCAAGGCGTTAGAGCGAGAACGCGCCATTGGATTGAAGGCACTTTCAGTTTCCATAATGGCCATGACCAGGGACGGTTTGACTCGATGTAACCGAGTAGATTCGAGTACATAGTGAACATACTTCGCCCCAGCTAGTTGTTTATGCGTTGCAACCATGGATAGCACAATACTGAAATCGCCTGCATGCCGAAGTTCATTGTAGATCAGGAAATTGGCAAATCGTTCTGCCCGCCACACCGACTCAATGCTCTCACCATCGTGGTCTTTAATTTGATTGAAAAAAAAGGGCTTCTTTGTTTTCTGATTGATCAAGCCAAGATCGTAAGCCGTGTGAGCATCAATTACACTGGGATCGATTTGAGTGAGTAGTACTTCAACAATACGCTGTTTAAGCCCGGATATTGTCTCTGAAGACGCCACTATAAGGCCGCTCTCAAAATCAATGAGCGTTCTTCCTGAACTATCGGGGCGATAGGCGAATATAGAAGGAATAGTTGATCCGTTTGCATCGGATGTATCTTGATATTCCTGTAACAAAGCTGCTACTTCTGGTGCATAGCCTTCCAATTTATCCGCTTCAGCCCAAAGGGTCATGAACCAGAGAAGGCACAATATCCAACGAGTGATCAACACTCTGGAAAGCAACTGGAGAGCGGTAGGCTTCTCTGTAAATAAAAAAATATACTCGTCCTGGTACCTGGCTTGTGGTTCTATCAACATCAGTTTCTTAGCAATAAGGATATGATGAGCGACGTCGAGAATTTTGTACCAGGCGCTTGTGGTTAGCGTTAAAGGAGTGGCTTACTAAAAGCATTTTTAACGTCATTCGCATTATGTTGAAAGCTGAACTTTTAGGGGCAGAGCTAAGAACTTTAACACGGATCTCCGGCGACTGAGCTGCAAAGGGGAAGCCAGCCGCCGTTAGAACATGCCGTTTTCGTCGCGTTGATAGAAAGAAAGCGTTGCCGGTTTCAGAAAGATGTTTTGGTTTGCTCCAGCGCGAAATCGTGTGAAACATCCATTATTTGTTGAATTTCCACCACGTTGCCATCTGGGTCCCGGCCATAGGTTGCGCGAATTGGGCTACCTTCAAAGTTTGGTGGAGGACAATTGAATGTCATGCCGTTTTGGCAGAGCCGCTGGTACTCTTGATCGATATCCTTTACGTCAAGACAGAAATGCGTGTAGCCGTGGTTATTAACGCCATATTGAGGGTCGATGGGCTCACCGGGGGGATTTACATATTCGAAAAACTCCAGGTAGGCGTTGCCCATTTTTAACATTGCCTGTTTGGCATGGGAGTCTTTAAGTCCAACGATGCCATCGATAACTTCAGAACCCTTTTGCCAGCCGCCTTCATAGACGACCTCTGCGCCAATAATGTCACGATAAAAAGCGACGATTCGTTCCAGGTTAGGGGTGGATATAGCGACGTGATGAATGCCTCGAATCATAAAGGTTCTCTTAGTTGTCTTTGATGATCAGCATCATGCGGGCAAAAGCCAGCTTGATTCAATAGCTATTACTATCTTGACGCAGCGTAAAGATAGTCCGCTGTCACCATTATCCTTGAATTCATTCAAGGCGTCTGTCGCGCCCGGCCTGAGCTCTCGCTTGGCTGGAATGGTCTGTGCGGACCGGTTTGCGGGTGACTATCGTCTGAAGCGCGATCGCAACGTAAGCTTTCTATGCGTGCTAGCCGATCGCTCCTTGACTGGCCAGCACATTCATTTCAGGCAAGGTCATACCGAGTTCAGTGAGAATCTCTACGGTGTGCTCGCCAACTTCTGGCGATACCAAATGCGGCTGTGTTGGCGTGCCTTCAAATCTAACCGGTGTCCTGGGCAAAAGCATAGGTCCTCCTCTTGGGTGCTGGCTGGATTCGATAATGTCCATTGCCTGCACCTGTGGATCATTGATGACGTCTGCGCGCGAATTCGCTTTAGCGACCGGGATACCGTTTTCGGCCAGCAGTTCGACGATTTCGTCGGTGCTATAAGATGAAGTGTCGGCGCCGAGATGATGTGAGACGATGTGCCCATCCTGGGTCTTGCTGACCTCGTACATGTCTGCAAGATCTCCTGCGTACTGCACATCATCCCCCTCGAAGCTATAATTCCACATGAGGTCCGGCCAATTGAAATAGATGCCCGCATCTAGCATCGACAATCTGATATGTTGGCCTCCAGCACCATTCGCCCTTGCGAACAATGCGGCTGTAATCCCCTGCGCGGCGATGAGCGCGGTGACTTTGTCGTAAATAATGGTGCGCACCATTTCGGGTTCGCCGGTTGACTGCGCATCTACAACACCGCTTATCCCTTGAATCACGTAATCGTATACACGCTGCTCAGCATAAGGTCCGATTTCGCCCATGCCGCTGATCGACGCGTAAATCAGGTCAGCGTGATCTTGCTTCAAGTCATCGTAACCAAGCCCTAGTTTATCCATCTTTCCAGGTCGATAATTCTGAATAACTACATCAGCGTTCTGGGCAAGTGTGCAAGCGAGGCGCGCACCGTCAGGATGTTTTAGGTTTAGACCTATGGACCGTTTGTTGCGATTGATCATGGCGAAGATTGCGCTAAGCCCGTTTCGACTCGCGCCAAGCTGACGGACGCCGTCACCCCATCCAGGTGGTTCCACTTTAATGACGTCGGCGCCCTGGTCTGCGAGGATCACTGCCGCCATGGGACCGGACACGACCGAGCAAAGGTCGAGTACCTTTATTCCTGCCAGAGGCCCCGTTGATTTTGGTTTGTTCATTGGGTAAGACTTAAAATTTTGATTTACTTACTGACTATGCGGCAATCTCGCTTAAAAATCACTCTGACATTCTCGGCAATGAGCAGCCTGTTGTTTCCGTTTTTGTCAGCGATTGTTGTCAAATTGATTATGCTACTGGTTTTGTAATAGCGTCGCCGGATTATTTCCTCTCTTGTTTACTCTGTTTGCGTTACCATTTCGAAAACAATCGGTCGTTTCTGCGATCAGTTTCTCAGGGCACAACGTTAGAGCCTCATGATGACGAATTTAGAAAATCTAATGACCAGATCGCGCAAGCCCGCCGAGAGCCTGTCGGATCACTCGACTACCCCATGTCGTGCAGATGCCCTGAGTCTGCTGGCGATGCTTGAGAGCCTAACGGTAGCCAATCCAAAATTGGGTAAAAGATTTGAAGACTGGCGTCTGCAAGTCGATGATTTGTTAGCAGCAACGGTAAAGGATGATCTGGATACCGAGAAACAATTGGAAGCATTGGCGATGGACTTTCGTCTTCACTGGATCACACTGGCTCACGCATTGATAGCAGGTGTGATGAAATCGCCCCCCAGCAATCACATTCCCCTATTACCCATCAGCCCCTCTTCCAACTTTTTGTACGAACGCGTACTCCGGCCAACACTTGAGAAGCGGATTGAAGAGACCGTACCTGACATTCCAGGGTGGCAGACGGAAATAACGGTTTTCTCTAGTGGTATGGCGGCGATTAGTGCCGCCATTACTGTTTTACGTCATAAAAAAGATCAATACCGCAGCGATAACACTCACACTTTGCAATTGGATATGTTCGGTGGTTATTTTGAGACCCTGGCTCTTCTAGATCTGCTCGATTCCTCCGACCTCAATTGCCGAAGTTTCCAGGATGAGCCACAGCTGCTGGATCGCTTTGCAAGCGGTAAGACTGATATCCTTTTTTTAGAGCTGATCGCCTACGATTGGAAGCAAACAGTGGTCGATCCCGCCCGTTTTGTTCAGGCTCTTGAGGCTCGCCCTTCGGACCGCCCCTGGATTTTGATCCTGGATACCACGCTCATCGGACCAATTTTTCAGCTTGAGCCCTTGCTGATGGCCTGTGGCGAAAAGAAACCGCTTTTGGTTTTAGAAATACGTTCAGGCTTGAAGCTGGAGCAGGTGGGGTTGGAGTTCTCGAACGTTGGCATTGTTAAAAC
>JABGVY010000038.1 GCA_018645845.1 Gammaproteobacteria bacterium
AATACTTTCGCAGCCCGAGGTAAATGCGGTTCAGGTTTATTATCTTCGCGGGGCAGGTCCAGCCTTTAGAGCGCATCGTTTCCGGGCCGTTTTCAGACACCCAAGGTCGAATATAAGCGCTTTGATCATGAAGGAAAGGAATGTAAAAAATGGCCCCAGACTATCTTTCGATAATCTGAGACCGGGGGAAGGGTTTACAGGGCGTAACTCGCGCTAATGCCGTAGGTTCTCGGCATTGCAGGTAACTTTATGATCGCGTCGTTAACCTTGCTATGTCGAGTCCAGTAATACTCGTCGGTAACATTGCGACCCCAAAACCAAACTTTCCAGTTGTCGTTTTCAAGACCGGCCCGCACGTCAACCAATGTTCTTTCTGGGACTGGCAATGTGGTGTCCCCGGACAGCTCACCGGCGTCTTCACGAGTACACGTAACCCCCGCCTCCTTACATTCGTCAACAAAAAACGAGTTGGTCTCTTCTTGGTAATTGACGTTCGCACCAACGAAAGCGGTCCAGCCATCCATCACTTCCCAGGTATAGTTAACGGCAAGATTTGCTTGCAGTTCAGGCGCTTGCGGGAAATCCTGCCCTGAAAAATCTTTGGTTCCACTGTTGGTACCCCCGAAGAAGGCATCAAAGTTTCTGAATTCACCGTCAACTTCCGTATCAGCGAAGCTGACTGAGGGCGCGATTGAAAGTCCGGCAACCGGCAGCCATGTAGCGACTAACTCAAAACCCTGCACATGAGACTCGGGCACATTCACCAGTGCGGGCAAGGACCCAAATATGGCATCCTCAAGCGCACCTAGAATTTGCTTATCTTCGTAATCGTAATAGAACGCAGCAGCGTTTAACTGCACGCTTCCGTCTGCAAGCGTTGCCTTGGCGCCAATCTCATAGGCTAGCAGTTCTTCTTGAACGACCGGCTGTAACTGAGATATCGCGGAGCCAGGTAACGTTGGGAACTGGCCATTCTTATAAGCTTTGCTTACATTGCCATAGACCAGCGTCGTGTCATTCGCAGCCCAGTTCACGCCGACACGCCAAGAAGTATTGTCTTCATTTAGACTAAGATTGTGTCCAGTTGGAACCGGGTTGAAATCAGGTCCCGGTCCTGTTGTCGAGCATTCGCCTGGTTGGACTTGAAGCGGATTGGTTGACCCCAAAAACGGTTGGATCAAAGCCGAGGTTAAGGCCCAGGTGCCGTCACCACCATCATCAGTGCAGCCGTTAAAGTCACGTTCCTGATCGGTATATCGAATACCCGCCTGCAGAGTGACCGTTTCATTAAGACTATACTCAACGTTCGCAAACATCGCCCAGGTTTGAACCTCTTGAGCAGCATTTGGGTTATTGGGCCCATAATCAATAAATCCAAAGACAGGCACTACCGAAGAGTTACCGTAAGACTGTATATAATCGTCTTCGGTTTCCATATCTTCGTAGTTAACTCCCGCTACCCAAGTTCCCTTACCAAAGCTGCCCGTGAGTCTGAATTCTTGAAACAACGTCTCAAGGTCTCCTGTATGCGTTTGCTCATAAATCTGAAGCCTTGTGCCATCACCATCCATACCAGAACCATTCTGTTCGTAATGGTTGTAGCTTGTTAACGATGTAAGAACTAGATCATCTGTCAGGTCATAATCTATGCGAACTTGAGCGGACACGAATTTATCGTCAAGTTCCAACGGGTCACAGCCGTTATTGTAATTTCTCTGATTCGGTACTGTAGGTGTACCACCATTATTATTGGCACAAGGACCCCAGTCTGCCGCCTCCGCCTTCTTAGGCGCAAGCGGGGTTGCTAAGAATTCAGGCACCAGACCATTGATAGGGTTTTGCGAAATTTTACCAACCAGTTGAGGCCGCAGCGAATCACTTTCATTCGTAAAGCCACTTAGCGTGAACAGCAACCTTGTTCGTTCGTTGTTCTCGTAAGCCAGAGATGCACGGTAGGCAAATTCATCTTTAGATCCGGCCTCCTCGTCACCAATGTAACTTTCTTGCCAGTCATCAGAAGTCTGAGAACGCAGCGCTACCCTGTAGCTCCATGCGTCGTTCAAAGGTCCACTCACGAAACCGTCAATATCAACCGCGTCAAACTCGCCGTAGCTAACAGTCACTCCTGCCTCGAACTCACTTGTCGGCTTATTCGCGATAAAGTTAACGGCGCCTCCAGTAGCATTTTGCCCAAACAACGTACCTTGCGGGCCTTTTAGCGCCTCAACGCGCTGCACATCAAGAGAGGCTCCCCTTGTCATCGGTGAGAACTGCAAAGGTGCCTCATCAAGATAGACACTCACCGTCGGACTGGTCGCTAGCGAATTTTCCTGAAAACCAACCCCGCGAATGGTGTAAATTGCGGTGCCTGCATAGTTTACATTGGAGCTAAAGCCTGCAACGACTTTATACAGATCAAATGCGTCGGTGACGCCAAGATCCTTTAGTTGCTCTCCAGTCGATGCCTGAATAGACATGCCAACTTCATTAATACTTTCCTCGCGCTTTTGCGCCGTGACCACAATTTCTTCAATGGTCGTACCGCTCGTTCGACTTTCTACTGCCGCGTTTGAGAACGAGCTCGTAAAAAATAAACCAATTAGCGTTGCACGCATAAAACTAAGCAGTGGTATCTTCATGATGTCTCCCTGATATGAACGAACGGGCTCAAGATATTCTACAATGACGAACACTCTCCCGGCCCGGCAAAAAAAAGCAATATACATTTAATGTTTTTATCAAGTCAACCCTATAGAATGGGGGTTAACGAAGAATCGCATGCGTTAGCCCTGATCGAAGTCCAGCCATCAGGCTATTCGCGGCCAAGACCATCACTTCAAACAACGGGTAACTTTAGACTTCACTATTTACCATTCGCCTTGTCATCTTGCCTTCTCTTAAACTAACTTTATGGCTGAAAACACCACACGCACATCAGAAACATGGCAATCTCAAAAAAGCTCATTAACGCGGGATAAAATCGTCATCGCGACATTACAGTGTATTGTCGAATTTGGTTATGAAAGCACAACCCTGGACAAAATCACGAAAGCGGCGAGAATTTCACAGGGCTCTATGCAATACCATTTCCCCGCAAAGCTGGACGCGATAAAAGCGGCGGTCAAACACCTGTTTGCTACGCGGCTGACTGATCACCAACGAGATCTTGATCAAGTACCCACAGGTACCGATGCCATGACACACGCGATTGAAGTGTATTGGCGCCACCTTAACGAGGGTCATTACGTCGTCTACCAAGAATTGGTTATCGCAGCCCGGACTCACCCTGAACTCGCAACGGTTCTGAAACCGGCCTACCAAAGATTTGTAAGCGCGTGGCGACGCGACGCACAGGATTTGGTTCCCGGATGGGCTGGTAGCAAAGAAAAGTTTGAGCTTATCTGTGACCTTGGCCAATACCAAATGGAAGGATTAGCCTATGGCAAGCTGAACGGTCAGTTGAGCGACAAAAAAATTCGGCGAGTACTCGATTTCACCAAGGATCTGTTGTCTCGGATGACCAGGGAAATGCAAGCCGAGGCCAAAGCGGCAGAGAAAAGATCAAAGAAGGTAGCCAAGAGCTTGCGATCTAAACCCAAATAGACGTAAAAGAGCAAGGATTACCCACCGAAACCCTACCGTCGACGCATCAACTTGGTCACCCGTCACCTAACGCTATGATTATTCTAATTTGGCATAGGACGTATAGGATTAAGCCCGTCCCAGTTGACGGCCGCTGCTTCTACCAACTGCGCAACATCGTTGAAGACATTCGAGTTTTCCCACAATTCGGTGAAATGTCCCACCCGTTTTCTCGTGTCAAAATACGCCAGCTCTGCACGGCTGACGGTACACGAAAATACTTCTTCACAACCCTCCTCCAGGAGCTTTGCTTGGGCCTGCTCGAAGTCAACCGGCATAATGCCGAAATGATGTAAGCCAACGTGCCCACTCGGGTCAGTTTCGTTATAGATTGAGGGCACATCATTATGCTGAAAGATAAGTTCGATTTGTACTCCACCGCTATTGCCCAGCGCAATATCGACATCAACAGCGGCTGCTTGACCACGATAGATTTGCTCTCTGAGCGCACAATGCTCAATCATGAAGAAGGGCCCGGCACCGAGTGCATTGACCCAATAATTTATGGCACTTTCCAGATCGCTAACGACATAGCCGAGCTGGCGAATCGTATTGAGGGGTTGCATCGCACATCCTTTTCTTGATTTATTGACCCGTTGTTAAACTGTGTCAGAAATTGCCGCACGAATGCGGCGGTGTTCGGCACACGAAAGATCATAAAAACTTGCCGCTAATACTGTGACGCCGATCATTAGAAGAACGCCGGGTCCCATGGCCATAGCCAGGGTTCGTAACGACTCCGGGTTAATCGTTTCAACGGTGGCATTACGCTGAATTCCAGCCAAATCGACTACCACGCCAGATATTACAATACCAAAACCACCAATGGCTTTCGCTGCGAAGGATGATGCCGCGAAATAAATACCTTCGCTTCTGCTGCCATGTTTTTCTTCATGCTGGTCGGTGATATCAGCGATCATCGAACCTATCATTACGGTCAGAACGCCAATACCCATGCTGCAGATGGCATTGGAGGTCATCACAAGATAAAACAATAGCGGATCGCCCGGTTTTGGGAAAAGCCCCAAAAGACTGAGAATGATCGGCAAGGTATTCCAAACCGCGTACCAAACGAGCCCTCCCATTAGCAATGTTTTCTTTTCCTGAAAAATTCGCCCCAGAGGCGTAGCGAGGCCTGCACCAAGGAAGCTACCCAAAACAGACGCGGGGAAACTCAGACCTATGAGTTCTAGGCTAAATTGAAAATAAAGAGTGCCAAGATAAATTGACAATGCCGACACCATCCCCATCGTCATGCCAAAAAGCACTGCCGTCAGCACCACTGACCTGAACGAACGTAGACCGAATGCCATCCCTGCTTCGCGCACTACCTTCACAAAACTAAAGCGATGACCATCGGCATTGGCTTGCGGCAAATAGGGTATGTGGCTATGGGTTCCATAGGCAGTCAAAAAAACACCAACGAAGATAACCATCGCAAACATCGCCGCAAACCTGGGGTAGGCGGCGGGATTTAATTGGCCGTTTGGGTATTCAGGTGTCGCGCCAAAAAATATCTGCAAACCGATGAGAAATACCATCAATGTTCCGACAGACTGCAAAACTGATCGAAGCGAAGACAACAACGTCCGCTCCTGATAATCAGTAGAAAGTTCAGCCGTAAGCGACGTATGCGGAATCGAATAAACAGACTGGGTCGTACGCGTTAGCACCGAAAAGACAATAAGCCAAATAAAAACCTGCGTTTCCGAGAGCCCTGCCGGTGGCGAGAACAAAAAATAGAAACAGATCGCAAAAGGTATGGCTGCAGCATACATAAACGGATGCCGACGGCCCCACCGGTGCCGCACACCGTCAGACCAAGAGCCAATGACAGGGTCACTTACCGCATCAACCAGTAACGCGACAACAATCGCCAAACTGGCCAAAAAACCCGATAACCCTAGTACCTGGTTATAGAAAAACAACAGAAAAAAACCAAAAGACGTCGACTGTACGCCCTCTGGTATTTGACCGACCGCGAACATAAATCGTACGCGCCATGTCAATGTCCCGGCTGCTGGGCTGGTCACCATTCCCTCCTACTCAGTTCTAACTATTTCAGACGAAAATCGATAATGACCCTAAGTAAATCGATTAACATATTTTGCAGCGACTCTACCATTGCCCCTGGAAGCTTATCGGCGCCGCGCACACAAACTTGCTGCTTGACAATAGCGCAGAGTGATCTGGGAAAGCAAAGTTATCCGGGCATTTTGAAGAAGTTCGATATACGTGAACCCATGGTTTTTCTTCGCATGAAGAAACCAGGGTAAACAACGGACTTCAAGATAAGTCCCTCGACCAGAGGGACCTATGACACTTTTCATCGAGCCCAATTGATGGCGCACCCGTCGACAACCAGTGAAATCACTGAAGCCTACCTGCGATCCTTACCCTTAAAAAAAGTTGACCCACAGAAAACAATACCTGTATATTGATTTTTGAGTCGTGGTCTAAAACATCAAGAAAGACCAAAATACACAAACAGTAGTTCTTCCCATGCGTCTCAGAAGAGCGCATATCGGCAGAATTACTCAAGTTTCTCGTTTACCTCGAAGACAAAAGGCTGACTAAAAAATGGCGCAAATTGAACGTGAATTTTTAGAACGGGCAGAGCCCACCGAAAGACTATTCAAGGCTCCCCCCTTTATACCGCGCGTTAAAAACGCGGACCTAGGTCTGGATACTCTGGAAGGCGAAAGATACTACTCACCTGAGTTTATGCGCGCCGAGTGGGAAAAGATTTGGACGAAAACATGGCAACTTGCAGCTAGGGTCGACGAATTCACAGAACCCGGTGCTTTCTACGTGCACGAATTAGGCAAAGAATCTTTCCTATTCGTCATGGGTGACGATCAGCAAATACGAGGCTTTTACAACGTCTGCCAACACCGAGGCAATCGCCTTTGCCAGACCGACTTAGGCGTCATGGATACCTTCACTTGCCCATTCCACGGTTGGAAGTGGAACAATGACGGCACGTTAAAACAGGTGGCCGATCCGCAATTTTTTCGCCAGTTTGATGCCGGCATTCCAACAGATGACTTAGGGCTGACCCCCGTGAGGGTTGAATTTTGGGGAGGCTGGGTTTGGTTCAATATGGATCACGACGCATGCCCTTTGCAAGAATATTTGGGTGAAGCCGGTGTGCAGTTGGAGTCGTACGAGTTTGAAAAGTTTCATCTTGTGAACTTCCAGACTTTCGAGTGGAATGGTAATTGGAAGCACGCATGGGACGCCTTTAACGAAAGCTATCATTTTGGTGAGCTACATCCCGACATGATCGAATTCGGAGAGGGCCATGACATCCCCATAGAGCTATTAGGCATTCATTCACGCATGCTCAATTTCAACCGGACAGTCAGCGAGATTGTTGACGATCGGGACACGATAACGCCTTTAAGGCAGCACATGATGTTGGGCGATCAAGAGGGGTGGCGAAAAAACGAAACAAAGAGTTACAAAGGCTCCGCAAAAGATGTTCACCTAGAAGAGATTAGAAGGCGCAGGGCGATCGAAAATGACACCTACCTACCCTTCAAACAGATGAACGACGAACAACTCGTTCATCAGTATCACTATAGTTTTTTCCCTAGTGCAACCTTTACCCATACACCTGAAGCCGGGGCCGTGTTCAGGTACCGCCCTCATGCAACAGACCCTAACATCTGCTACTACGACTTTTTTATCATGTCTCATTTGCCGCCGGGGACGGAGAGACTCGAGCGCCCAGAAAACAAAATTCACCGACATCGTGATGGCATCGACTACGCCGAAGCCTTTGGCGACACTTTTGACCCCGTACTGGCCAACGTACTGTCTCAGGACGGATCAAACATGACCACGATGCAGGATGGCATTAAGTCCGATTCTTTTAAGGGCATGCATCTATGTGATCAGGAAATTAGACTGCGTCATTTCCACAAAATTATTGACGATTTTATTTCTGGAGAGACAACAACTCAGGACCTTCCTGACGGAGAAGCCTACTTAGACAGGAGTTGACCGTATGGCGAACAGTACAATTAAGCCCCAACACCTGGAACACCTGGACGAGCACGGTTTCTGTGTGGTCCCGGATGTGCTTACTGCACCGGAAGTCATCAATATTCGAAAACGGCTGCTGGCTGCTGCCGATGAAAGCAATCGCCGAGGGGTCCCCACCCATATCCCTAGTTTGGACCCAAACGAAGCAAACATTAGAGTCTTCAATCTGCTGGATCTGGACCCTATATTTCTGGAACTGATGCAGCGAGACGAGGCAGTCGGCTTTGTAGAAGCGCTGATCGGCGATGACTTTGTCGTTTCAAACTTTACCGCGAACATCGCGCGCCCAGGCGCGAAATCCATGCACGCACACTCAGATTTGGGTATCGTTTTTCCTGGGCCTTGGCTAAAACCATGGTCTATGAACGTGCTGTGGTGTCTTGACGACGTTCACCACGACAATGGTGCGACACAATATTTACCCGGTAGTCATCACATCAAGGATGCAAAAGAGGTACCTGATGACATGCTCGACCGTATGCGGTCATTCGAAGCAAAAGCGGGTTCTATTATCATCATGGATGGCAGGTTGTGGCATACCTCCGGCGAAAACGTGACAGAAAACGAAGAACGAGCGATCGTTTTCGGATACTACTCCGCAGCATTTCTTCGACCACAGGTAAACTGGAACGTGTTGTTAGCTGAAAAAACCAGGCGAAATTTATCACCCCGATCAAGAAAGTGGCTTGGTTTAAATGGTACCGCTAACATGTTGAGCGCAGACTTCGTTGAAGGACCGGTGCAGGCGCGCGGTGATGCTGCAAGAAATTGACTCGACGATGCGACGTCCACCTTATCGCGGGTGGCAGGTTTCATGACGTTGGTTTTGCCAGACTCGAACTCCTGAAACTCCTGGCAAAGAGAGCAGAGCCGCAGGTGAGCGTTGCGGCGGATTTTTCAGACACCGAACAGATTCTCGCATCAGACTTACTGATAACCTATACCTGCGATGTGAGACCCACACCCGAACAACAAGCAACTTTAAAAGCATTTCTTGAACAAGGTGGCCGCTGGTTTGCCCTTCATGGCACAAACTCACTGTTAGATTTTGACACCACTAACGGTCCCATTGATGCTTTTGGGGTCACGATACCGGGCGTTCCTTACGCACCTGACTTAGCACCCGACTACATGGCAATGTTAGGCACCCGTTTTGTTACCCACCCCCCTATTCAGGAGTTTGAGGTGACCGTTACGCAACCAGATCACCCGCTCATGGCGGGCATTGAAGACTTCACTACTGAGGACGAACCCTATTGCTGTGATGTCCTCGGAGACATCAACATTCTGCTGGAATCAAGATACTCCAGCGAAAACATGTCTGAACTGCCCGATGGCTGGGATAACCCCAACCGGGTTCACCCGCAAATGTACCTTAAGAAAGTCGGTGGCGGCGAGATCCTTTACCTGATGCTTGGCCATAGCTGCGGCCAGTTCGATATGCAGCCCATAATGGAACAATGCGATGTTGTGAAGTGCAGTTGGGGTCTACCTGTTTACTACGAGTTGTTAGAACGGGGGCTATCATGGGGTATCGCTGCCCAGGTGCCAGGTTCGTAAATCTTCCAGTGAGTTGTTGTCAAATGGCAAGGTTTTAGTCCATTTCTTCCGCAACGAGTTCCCCATAAAAGTAGATGTAGAGTGTGTTCGTTCCACCGTCAAAACGTCTAACGTACATAGTGATGTTAGCTTCCAGTGCTCAATAGTTTAAAAAGGCGAATCTATCGCTTCAAAAACCTTTAACACAGAAATTTTACCCAAAAACCCCGAACTTGAATACTTTCGAAACCCAAAGTAAATGCAGTTGAAATTTACTAGCCTCAATCGTTTGTAACTCCAAATGCGCTTTTTACCAGCCCCATTTTTCCATTTCTACTGTCCACGTTTCTCGTATACTCTTTTCACATTTTTCGTAATGCTCGCCCATTCACTAGCTTTGACTCTTGCTTGATGTGCAGCAAATGCTTCGCTATCTTTAAACCTTTCAAAAACATTAAAGACACATTTATCTAAACCATCTTGTTCAACTGTAAACTCCAAGCACCCAGGTTCATTTAATGTGTTTTGAATATGTTCGTCCAAATGGCTTTTTATAGCTTCAAGCTCTTCAAACGGAACCTTAATATGACCTTCTAAAATAACTGTCATTTTATTCCCACTCAATAGTAAACCTATCTAAAACCCTTTCGCTTCTTAGCTTTGAAGGCCTCTGAAACAGGGTGTGTTGTAAACAGGTTATTTTCAATTTGTACCCTTCCATCATTATCAATAACCTACCATCTTCTCACCACACACTGTGTAGTCCCTGTGTAACGAAATCTTCTCTTAAAAATTCACTTATCAGGCACTTCCTTCAGTATGGGAACCATGGCACTCCAGACACCATCTCCCTGTAAACGGTGATAAATCGCTCCAGCAATGTGTAAACCCATCAGATTGACGCTTGCCCAAAAAAATATTACTGCTGATAATAGACATTGGAATAGCTGTTAAGAAGATGGTAGCCATACCTCAGAAGTATGTTCTACCTGAAAGAACATGAACCTGTTTCCCTTTCTCTGATAGAACTGACATAGCCGCGCAAAACAAGGCAATTGTTCCAGCTACAATGTGCATGGGTAATAGAAACTCCATACCCCCCCGTTTTAAATTTTTATGACTGGAATAACCCCTTGCTATGAAAGGGTTTGCAAGCAGAAAATCTGACTTTACAACATCTTTACAACACTCACTCAGGACGTTCGAAGTATCTTTTCCTTCTTGCGTCCCTTCGCAAGTTCATCTACAAGCTTATCAAGATACCGGCATTTTTTTGTCAATGGTGTTTCAATGTCTTCAATACGATAGCCGCATATCACGCCTTTAATTAGGCTGGCATCTGGATTTAGATTCGCCTTATCGAAAAACTCTTTAAACGTGTCTTCGCCCTCTATCAGATCTCGCAAAACTGTACCTTCGAAACCAGTCAGCCATGTAATGACTTCTTGCAATTCTTTTTCACTGCGCCCTTTCTTTACAACCTTATTTAGATACAGGGGATATACTGAAGAGAAAACCATCTTCGCAATTTTTTCATCATGCTCTTTAGTAGTTTTTCCTTTAGTTGCCATGGAATCGACTCCTTCATTCCCCCTATCAAAATACCTTCGATCATTCCCACTCAATAGGTAGTACCATCTGAAACCCTTTATTTACAAGGTTTCAAAAAAGTTTGTATAAAGAGATCATACAATGCTTTAGTCACCGACTCAGTGTGTCAGGAGATAAAAAAAGGTTCTACTCTTCGCTGTTTCTAGTTGCTTGATTCAATGGATATTATAGAGGAGAGAGATGCATCAACTCCTGCCTTATAATCAGCAAAGGTAAAAGGCACCGGTATGTCAGGTTCAAGGGATCCTACAGCAGCAGGATATTTAAAATCTGTCCAATAACATTGGATCCAATCTTCACAACCATATAGTTGATCATGTAATCCTCTTGCAGCTGTCATTTCGATACCTGAATTAGGCAGGATAAAATCATTGGTTTCCCCCCAGCTCAAAGGACTATCTCCAATTCTGCGACCCACAATAATTAGTTCATTGTGGAGCGCATCTTTAAGGAACCCTAATGAGCTAATACCTGCTGAGAACGTCTCATGGCCAGCTATAGCATAAACCCTTGAGCCCTCTGGCATTAGTTCAGGTATCTCAAACATTAGATCAGCTGTTTTTGTGTAGTCGCCCCCACCATTAAAACGTTGATCAAAAATTAATACCTCTGGTTTGAATGAAGAAATTTCTTGTCTGATCTTTTTATTAAATTCTGAAATACTCATTTGATGGCCATCGTTATTTTGGCGGTATTGAATATAAAGTATTTTGAGATCACTGAGTCGACTTAACTGAAACTCATCATTCGTTTTTAAATAAAGTGGGTCATAGTTTCTATCATTAGAAAAACCGATAAATTGCTTGTTATGATCATGATCCCATTCTGGCACTAACCATCTCCAAGGAGATTGTATGTGCCTGTCCTTTTGGGGAGGTATTGCTTTAATGTGAGACTTTTCAACACTACCTTCATTATTAATGATCGTCACATCTAAGTTAAGCTTATTATTTATAAATCCTAGTTCAAAAAGGAATGCTGTGTTTTGAATTAAGAATGGAAAGGCGTATGCAATAAAACCACTATCCTCACCACCATAATATCTTCTAAAAGCATCTTTAATTACCTCAATATCGGTATCACCAATATGGGTAACTCTAGCCCCAAGCAAACTTACATATTCAGAAGTTGTTGCAACTATATGATAACCATCATCAAACCAATATCCTTGGTAAGGCATGGCTGGATAGCGTTTGGCTCTTGAATGATTCCAAACATTGGAATGACCGTTTTCTCCTAATGCAACTACTTCACTTATCGCTAGCTCAAATCCTGCTTGAGAAAGTTTGTCTACATCCTTCCTCAATTCATTAATTTGACTTAAAGCGTTACCTCTTGCTCTAAAATGAAAGCTTCGATCATATCCTCTTACGTAATTTTCAAAATATTCTAAATCCTGTAAACGGGCTTCTGTTTCATTATTTGGAATCGGAAAATTTGCAGTAGGTGCATCAGGATAAAACAGCAAGTTTCTTGTTAACTCAGGAATTCCAATGAAACCAACTAGCAAAAATAGCCCTACAGTTGAAATTAAAGCAATACTCTTTTTGCTTAGTTTTAAATTCTTACTCAATTTATTCCCATTCGATTGTCGCTGGAGGTTTGCTCGAAATGTCATAAGTGACGCGTGATATGCCCTCAATCTCGTTGATAATTCGACCGCTGACAGTCTCAAGAAAATCATAAGGTAGGTGCGCCCATCTTGCGGTCATAAAATCGATCGTCTCTACCGCACGCAGCGCAATCACATACTCGTAGCGCCTGGCATCTCCAACGACGCCGACAGAACGAACCGGCAGAAAAACCGCAAAGGCCTGGCTGACTTTGTCATAAAGGTCAGCACCTCGTAGCTCTTCCAAGAAAATATGATCCGCTCGCCTTAACAGGTCCGCATACTCTTTTTTGACTTCGCCTAAAATTCGAACGCCAAGACCCGGTCCGGGAAAAGGGTGACGAAACACCATTTCGTTCGTTAACCCTAGCTCCAGGCCAATCTTGCGGACTTCATCCTTGAATAGCTCACGGAGCGGCTCTACCAACTCAAGCTTCATATAGTCCGGTAAACCACCCACATTATGATGTGATTTGATGACATGGGCCTTGCCATCCTTATGTCCGGCGGACTCGATCACATCAGGATAAATGGTTCCTTGCGCCAAAAACCCAACGCCTTCTATGCGTGACGCTTCTTCGTCGAATACCTCGATGAAGGTATTGCCGATGACCTTTCGCTTCTGCTCAGGATCCGTCACGCCAACCAATTTGCCTAAAAACTTATCCTGGGCCGCAACCGTGATCATGTTCAGCGCAAAAGTGTTCTCTGTCCCCTGATCCATCATCGCGTTAACCTGCGCGGACTCATCCCTTCGCAACAGGCCGTTGTCGACAAACACACAGGTCAGCTGATCACCAATAGCACGCGCGAGCAGCGCGGCAAGGACCGAGGAGTCAACACCACCGGACAAGCCCAGAATCACCTTTGATGTGCCCACCTGTGCCCGAACCTGAGTAACGATGTCATCAACGATATTGCTAGGCGTCCACAGCGCCTGACACCCGCATACGACTTTGATAAACCGATCGAGTAATGCTGCGCCCTGCAGGGTGTGATTTACCTCGGGGTGAAATTGCA
>JABGVY010000037.1 GCA_018645845.1 Gammaproteobacteria bacterium
AAAAAGGTTGAACGTCGCATCCCATTCATGGGCTATGACGCGGTCGCTGCGTTTCATTGGGTCCAGAGGATGCGAGAAAGCGATGAGGCTGTAGTGACGGCTACCGGTGTAAACTGAATAGATAACATGCCCGCGGCCTTCGCGATCCAGTTGGATGTCCGGGGTCGAAAACGCCCAGTTCTCGATCGCCATACGACGCGTCAGACTGCGCATGAAACTAAGACGAGTCTGAAAAGCTGATCCCATTCGCGCAAGACTCATGATCTCGTCAGGTCGTCGTAGCAGGGTACCTTGTGCATTCTTTTTCAAGTAAATACCACCCGCAATGCTTCCCGAACACCTTCCCGGCGGAACCAGCGCTCAAGTCTGTTTGAATCTGCCTCGGACATGATTCAACGCTCTGGGCCAAATGAGCTTTCAAAAAATTGATACCAGTTGCCATGGCAGATCTTCGCAACTTCTACTTCATCAAAACCAACGTCAACAAGGCCCTGGGCAATCCCTGGATAACCAGTTGAATTTTCAAACCAAACCGGTTGCGAGGGAAATCCAGCATGGTCAGCAGAACCCTCACCGTAGTCAATTTCCTTGGTCCAGCGGCCATTGCGCATCCATTCGACCACACTATCGGGCTGGTCCTGGCAAAGATCACTGCCAAAACCAACATGATCAACGCCGATCAGTTCCACCGTACGAGCAATCATCTGACAAAAGGCTTCAAGCGTGCAGGAAGACCCATTATCTAAATGATGCGGGTACATAGAAAAACCAAGCATACCGCCGCGCTCGGCCAGTGCTTTTAACACCACCTCGGATTTGCTACGCAGTGCTGCGTGCCAGAAACCGGGGTTAGCATGAGAGATCGTTATTGGACGCTCAGACAGGTCTATCGCTTCCAGGGTTGAGCGCTCGGCAGAGTGGCTCATATCGATCACAAACCCTATGCGGTTCATTTCCTTAATGACCTGCTTACCCATTCTGGTAATACCGGGGTCGTCACTTTCATAGCAGCCAGTTGCGAGCAAGCTTTGATTGTTATAAGAAAGCTGCATGAATCGAGCACCGAGCTGATAACAGATCTCAACCAGGGAAATGTCGTCCTCGATGGGCGAGGGGTTCTGGAATCCAAAGAAAATAGCCGTGCGCTGGCTCTCACGGGCAAAGTCAATATCAGCCGCACAAGTACCGGGTATGATGAGATCGCTGAACTTTTCAAAGTAGTCATTCCACTTTGAAAAATTCGCGACAACTTCACGGAAATTTTCATGATAGGCAATCGTTACGTGCACGGCCGCAAGACCGGCGTCATTCATTTCCTTGAATATCTTTTCAGACCAGTTGCTGTACTGCAGACCATCGACGAAATACATGCTCAATCCTCTGGATACGTTTCAAAATTTTACGCGCATAACATGAAAAAGCCTTGCCACAATGCGACACCTGACAGCATATCTATGACATTTGCCTGCATTTATTTCTTAAACCAAAAGACCGATTTTTTTAACTTCCTGTTTTTGTTTATACGCGTTTTAGTATGACCTAAATGTCCATTGAATGGATCGTCCCCTCCAGAGCGTCATACAGATATTGGCTCGATGTAATATCCGCGCACAGGTGAAAGCTCCCCTCCGATTGAATCAAGATCACGCTAATGCCGAACATCAGGGTCTGCGCGACATCACCATCCGAGAATGCAAGAACGCGAAGATCAACACTGCAGACAGCCTGAAGCAATTCGCGGCTGTGCGCTCCACTTACCACCAGCCAGGCGTGACTGTCAGCTCTGGGCAACGAATAATTGCTATCTGCCGGCTCTGGAAGACATCCCAGATAATCAGAACCTCCCAGGAGCAGAAACTCACCAATAGACAGGCGGGCCAGCAACGTACCATCATTTTGAACCAGCGCACGGTTTGGTTGGTTGGGCACCAACATTGACACTGATTCAAGCCAGCTCGCAGCCGTCCTTCCACGAATACCGCATCGATCCGAAAGGGTGCGGTCAGCAATGACGACACCACTTCCCGGATCACCGCCCGACGCACTGATCAGGCTGATTCGCTCAGGGAGCGACTCTTCTATTACCTCTACTGAAATATGTGGAACTCGCTGCCGCTCAGTCTGCGGATCATAAAAAGGCAGCTCGCAGAGAGTTGCCTGCAGGCCGCGACCGCGATCAACCCTAATGGTAATCGTGTCACCCTCTGCACTTGTCGCAGGGACGTACGCAAGGCCTACTATTTTGTCGAGGGTCGGAGAATATGCAGCTGAGGTTACACGCCCGACCATCCGGCCATCCTCCAATACAAGGTGGGATTCCTGCGGCACATCGACGCGATTCGCTGACTCAACAGTGAACCCTGCAAGTCTTCTTGTCATCCTGCTTATGTCAATCTCAGCAGTGGTTCTGTCACCAATAAAAAATGGCTTTTTACGAGATACTGCCCACGACATCTCTAATTCGCGCAGGTGCGTCATGGCATCCGTGTCCTGACCGATGATGATGTGACCTTTCTCTAACCTAAGCAACCGCTGGGCCTCGACTCCAAAGGGCGCGATATCAAATGTTGCACCGACCGCGGCAAGCGCGTCCCACAGATGCCTCCCGAAGGTTTGAGGCACATGGATTTCGTAACCGAGTTCGCCCACAAAGCCGACTCGCAGCATGCGAGCCGGGATACCAGCGACCTGGCCCTCACGTACACCCAAATAGGGAAACGCGGCCTCGTCAAGATTAGTTGCCGTGAGTCTAGCCAGCACTTCTTTGGATTTCGGGCCCGCGAGGTTGACGACGCAATAGGCACCCGTGACATTCGTAATATCGACATCAAGCTGCCACTGTACGTTCCACTTAAGCATCTGCCGGTAGACATTCTCGACACCAGTGGTTGTCGCCGTCACGTAAAAATGAGTTTCCGCCAGCCTGGCAGCAACGCCATCGTCAATAACGACACCCGATTCATTGCACATGAGCGCATACTTTGACTTGCCAATCGCCAGTCCTTTGAAGCCACCCGTGTAGAGTCTATTCAACAGCTCTGAGGCGGCGGGTCCCCTGACATCAATACCCCCCAGCGTTGACAGATCAATCATGCCTACGTTTCGGCGAACATTAATGGCTTCCCGTTCGATACAGGTAATACGGTCTTCACCAGGCTGTGGGTAATAGGCAGGGCGATACCAGGTGCCCGCGTGCAAAAAATGTGCTGCCAATTTTAAGTGCGCCCCATGCATTGATGACAACCGGGCAGGGAAATGGACTTCTCCTGCACTGACCACCAGGGGCTCCGCACGTAGCGGTGGCCTGGCTGTCGTGACGCCGGTTTCATCAATAGTGGACCGATTTGCGGCAGCGGTTATTTTTGCGGTCGCCAGCGCTGAATGTCGCCCCTGTGACGGTCCCATACCAACCGTCGAATAGCGTTTCACTAATTGCACATGCGTGAACCCATCGGCCACCGCATTTACGATGTCAACAATCTGCAGATCCTCATCCTGGTCGACAAATTCCTTCCCCTTGGGATGTGGAAAGATTGGCCACGCGTGGTTTGGGTCAGGCACCAGCTCGTCCAGCCCCCATCTCCCTGTGACGCTACCCGCAAGCCGGAGCCCCTGGGGCAGGCCATCAAGCGAGAAGCGGTTCTCTTCTTCATCAAAACGTAGCCGAGCGCCCGCCTGACAGGGAACCTGATACTGGGGCAGAAAACCTACCGATGAGCAAAGCAGATCGCACTTTAATGTCTCCAGTAGCTCATAATGAGCCACATGGACTTCCTCCGATGTCTGCCTGCGAAGCTGGATCGCCGAAAGTTGCCCCCGACGAGCGACGGCAGCATGAGGCTCGACCCCTGTGATGATTCTCACACCCCGCTTAACCACACTTTCCATCAATGCGGACCCGGCCCCGGATGTGGCTGGCCCCGCTCTTAATTCAATGATCGCCGCCACCTCAATATCCGCATCGAGCAGATCAAGCGCCAGCCCATAAGCTTCATCATTCCCGGCAATAATGACCGCTCGATGACCGACTTTCACTCCGTAAAGGTGCACCAGGCGTTGGACCCCACTTCCGAGCATAACGCCGGGAAGATCATTGTTTCGAAACACTGCGGGCTGCTCAAGACTACCCGTCGCAAGAGTCACACTGGACGCGCGTATCTTGAACAAATTTTGCCCCTGCAGAACTGGGACAAAATGATCCGCATACCAGCCATTACAATGCGCTGTCGTCATCACCTCAATATTATTGTTAGTTTCGATTTCCCCGATCAGTTTCCGTGCCAGGCGACCTGCAACTACCCCTTCAGGGTCAATTCTCGAATAGAGCAGCGAGCCACCCAGAACCGGATCCTGCTCTACCAGCAATACTGACTGCCCATCCTCAGCGATATCAAGCGCTGCCCGCATGCCATGATAGCCACCTCCGACAACCAGATGATCTACATGCTTGTACCTTTTCGTACGCGGCAAAACGTTTTGCTTCGAAGGATTGATACGCCCGAGCCCGGCACTGCGACGAAAAAA
>JABGVY010000336.1 GCA_018645845.1 Gammaproteobacteria bacterium
AGTTGGCAATCTGGACTATGTGAAAGGGGCCAATCTGGGCAAAGATTATATCGAGGCGTTAGAGGACGCTGTCGGCGCCTGTAAAGACAGCAAAAAATTGACGCAGCAAATCGGTAATTTTTCGTCTGAATATGTCCCGCAGCCTGAGCTTGTCAATGTCGCTAAATTCACGGCGAAGAATGCGAACATGCTTCGCAAGGTATGCTCGAACGACATCAAGGTTAGCACCCACATTGAGCAAACCGATGAAACCTGCTGGTTAGACGATTCACTAGTGTCTTCGATTTTACTGAACTTAGGCGCTAACTCGAGAGATGCAATCTCAGGCGAGGGCAATATTACTCTGAACGTTCGGATGGAAGCGCTCGGCAAGACTGAGTCGATTAGCCATGACTTAGTCCCAGGGAAATATCTTTTAATGTCCATCACGGATGATGGCTGCGGGATTCCTGTCGACATTATCGACAAGATCACTGAGCCCTTCTTTAGCACGAAACCGTTTAGCACAGGCCTTGGCCTAGGCATGAGCACCGTCGCCAGATTGATTGAAGCCATGCATGGCCGCCTCGAGATAGTCAGTGAGCCTGACTCCGGCACGACGATCACTATTCAACTCCCTGTGCAGAGTGCTACGAATTAACTACGTTTTTCAATCAGCTACCACACTTTTTTCAAGCTCCTTTCAAGCTCCTTTCAAGCTCCTGTCAAACTCCTTTTCTCCAGCGCACCCCTCGTGGTCCTAAATCGCGGCTAGATGTCAGAATAAACTGTATTTCTTATTTGAGCCCTGCTGCCTATTTTAATCGAGCGCACTATCCAAGGCATCCGCGAGCTGTAGCATTGTGAAAGGCTTGTTCAGGAGCCGATATTCATCCGGGATTTTGGTGGCCTCTATGCCTGTAGCTGCATAACCGGACATAAACACACATTTCAATTCTGGGTGGTCAACTATGGCTTGTCTAACAAACTCAGGGCCACTGGTGCCACCTGGGAGGACCACGTCTGACAAGATGAGATCAAAGCTTGTTCCCTGTGCCAGAGCCTGCTCAGCTTCTGATGCTTGGGCGGTAGAGACGACCTGATAACCTAGCCTGCCTAGCATCTGCACTATCACAGCGCACACACCCTCATCATCTTCAAGTAACAGGATCTGCCCGACCTTACTACGAGCCTTTACTGGCTTTTCTCTACTCTGTGGCCGGGCCTCTGGTAGCTGGTCCGCACGTTTCAGGTAGAGCACCACGCTGGTACCTTTGCCAGGTTCACTGGATATCTCGATATGCCCGCCGGACTGTTTGACAAAACTATAAACCATAGAAAGGCCCAGACCGGTACCTGCGCCAATCTGCTTAGTCGTAAAGAAGGGTTCGAAAACCTGCGACAACACTTCCTCTGTCATACCGTGGCCAGTATCTGTTACTGATAATTGGACATAGTCACCTGGGCTAAGGTTGATACCAAAAGACATCTCATCGCTAATTAGCAGACCTTCATCTTTTGGTTCTTGGGTAGAGGCAACATAATGCTCATCCAAATAAGAATTCGTGCATTCAATTGTTAACACGCCCCCCTGGGGCATAGCATCTTTCGCATTTATGGCCAGGTTCAGCAGAGCATTTTCAACCTGTCCAATATCAGCAAACGCAAACCAGAGGTTGGGTTCAATTTTGTATTTGATATCGACGGTCTCGCCCAGGGATCCCGCCAGCATGTTTGCCATATCGTCGAAAACATCGCCCAGGTCTACAGACACTGGTTCTAACCGCTGCTTTCTTGAAAAGACCAGCAGGCGCCGGGTTAAACTAGTAGCGCGATGGGTGGCACTGAGAATGGCTTCAACATTTTCGCTGGGATCTCCCAGACCTTCGATCAGAAGCTGGGCGTTACCCTGAATGATGGCCAGCATGTTATTGAAATCGTGGGCGATGCCCCCCGTTAATTGCCCCACTACCTCCATCTTCTGGGATTGCCGCAACTGCGCTTCCAGGCGTACTCGTTCGGTAATGTCTTCCAGGGAAATTATCACCCGCGACCAGTTTTCCTGGTGAGCTGCCGGCATAACGGAGTGGCGACGAATGATGATTTCCTCTTCATTATCGTCTAGGTCGCCGGCATCAAAAATTGTACGGAAGTTTTGGGCCCTGAATGCTATTAGGTTGTCCAGAAAAAATTTCAGCTCCTCGTCGAATAATTCAGCGGTTGCATGGTTGTACAAAAGCGTTTCGAGCGATTGTTCTTTATATAGTGTAACGGCTGCCTGGCTGACTTCGATGACGTTTACGGACCTGTAGGCAGAGACGAGTTGCTCTGGGTTTTGCTCGAAGTAGGAGCGCAAATCAACTACTTCACTATGGGTATCCAGCCACTGCTTAACTGGACTCCAATCATCTACCCAGATTGCAACCGGGGAATCGTCAAACAATTCGCGGTAATGTCGTTCCTTGAATTTAGAATCATCGCCTGATTCATCATAGACGTTGTCAGGTGACGCCTGTTGCCCCTTGTGTTGGGCTTGCTCAGCAATTGGAGCTTGATTTTGGCTAGACCCAACATTGGCTTCAGGCCCACTGATCTGCTCGAGGCTTCTTTTCAACGAGAGCGCCTCTGATACTATCCGCTGGTACTGATTAGAGCCCGCAGAATCCTCTGCATCAATGTCCCTGCACAGCGCTTCAATGCTTTTGATCACGTCCCTTACACTAATGGAGGTCATTCGGGCTCAGCTTAAACCAGGTTTAATTTGTTGCTTCGGCTTAGAACAGCTTCGATTATTAGGACAGTTTGAAGGCCTACACAGGCGACGCGAGAATGGTGCGAATTAAATACGCTTTCTTATCAGCCACCACCTTCCTTTCACCAACGCATCCTTAGCAGCACTAAATCTCAGCTACATGTCAGGATATACTGTATTACTCGCACTTTACCAAAATACTTTCGCAGCCCGAGGTAAATGCGGTTCAGGTTTATTATCTTCGCGGGGCAGGTCCAGCCTTTAGAGCGCATCGTTTCCGGGCCGTTTTCAGACACCCAAGGTCGAATATAAGCGCTTTGATCATGAAGGAAAGGAA
>JABGVY010000036.1 GCA_018645845.1 Gammaproteobacteria bacterium
AGCAGAACCCATGATAGTAATCGGGCGGGACTGCAGTAGAAATAGTTGTCCATCCTGAATCGCCCACTCAAGGTCCTGCGGGCTGCCAAAGTGAGCCTCCACCCTGTTGGCAAGCATGGCAATTTCTGCTGCCTGCTCTTCGGTGAGCGACTGCATGCGCCTGAGGTTCGCTGGCACTTCCACCAGACGAGTCTCCAACTCGGGGTCGAGCCGTGCAGGCACCATGAATTTTTTGTCGGAGACTTTAATAGACGTGAGTTTGTTTGTTTTTTTGTCTACTAGGTACTGGTCGGGGGATACCCTTCCGTCAACAATCGCAGCGCCCATGCCCCAGCTTGACTCAGTAATAATGACAGAGTTGTTGGCACTGACAGGGTCCGCTGTAAAGGTCACTCCTGAAACATCTGAACGCACCATCTCCTGTACGACGACGGCCATGTAGACGGTTCGATGTTCTATACCCTGGGTATGACGGTACGAGAAAGCGGCGTCTGACCAGAGTGAAGCCCAGCATTTCTTGACCATCATGCCAATGCTGTCGGCGGTGACATAGTAATAAGTGTCATGTTGCCCGGCAAAACTTGCGTCTGCGAGATCTTCTGCTGTCGCGGAAGAGCGAACCGCATACACCAGGTCCGAAGAGCGCGTTGCTGTGAGTGCCTCATGGTGCCTTGTGATCTCGTCCCTTAACGATTCATTTAAGGGTGCAGCGAGGATCTTTGTGCGTATATCTGCCAGGAATGCTTCAGTATCATCAGGTATGTCGTCATTCGCGGGAATGTCGAACCCGTCTAAAAATACGGCATACTCTTGTGCGCAGACAATAAAGCCGGGCGGAACAGGAAAGCCTTGCTGGATGAGTTCGCCTAGATTCGCACCTTTACCACCGGCCGTTTTCAGGTGTTCTTGGCTAACTTGGTCCAAGCCGATCAGGCTCATGCAGAGGGATTCCTGTTGTCGGTTAAACAATGCATGCACACATTTTTGGTGCGTTGCAATAAGAATGGTTAAACGATACTTTACGCGTTTATTTGGAGAGAGAACATATGTTTCAAGGCTTGAAATTCGAGCCCTTCAAACTCCCGGACGAGGCTGAATCAATCCGTCAGGAAGTTCGAGAATTTTTAGCCCGGGAGCTCGACCCTGGCACACTCCCAAACTCAGATTTCAATGCAGGAGAATCGGCCGAATTCAGTCGAAAGTTGGGGGCGCAGGGGTGGATTGGTATGACCTGGCCCAAAAAATATGGCGGTTTAGACAAATCATTTCTTGAACGATATGTGGTGACGGAAGAACTGCTGGCGGCAGGTGCACCGGTTGGGTGCCACTGGATTGCTGATCGGCAGAGCGGACCGCTGATGTTGAAATTTGGTACTGAGGAGCAAAAGCAGAGATTCCTTCCAAAGATTGTCAGCGGCGACTACTTCTTCTCTATCGGGATGAGCGAGCCAGATAGTGGTTCCGACCTCGCATCGATCAGGACCAGTGCTACAAAAACCGATGGTGGTTGGCTACTCAATGGGAGCAAAATCTGGACAAGTTACGCGCATACCAATCATTACATGGTAACGCTGGTCAGAACCGAGCCGCCGTCTGAGAATCGACATGCAGGTATGAGTCAACTGGTTGTGGATCTGAGCGACAAGAATGTCACGGTGACTGGTATCAGGAACCTTGCCGGTGAAGAAGATTTTAACCAGGTTTTTTTTGATGATGTGTTCATTCCAGATGACATGCTGGTGGGCACACCTGGCAACGGCTGGGAGCAGGTGATGAGTGAGCTAGGGTACGAACGAAGTGGCCCTGAACGATTCCTGAGTGCGTTCAGGGTGATCGTTGAATTTGCGCGTGAAATTGAGTCCAACCCTACGGATGAACAACTCGTGCTGTTAGGCCGGTTAGCTTCCCATCTGGTCACCCTTCGAAGAATGTCGATATCCGTTGCAGGAATGTTGGGTGATGGCAAGGTGCCATTAACGGAAGCCGCGTTGATTAAAGACCTTGGGAACAGCTATGAGCGGATGGTGCCCGAGATAGTTCGTTTGGCTGTGTCGGGGGATTGCTCCCCGCGATTTGTCGATACGCTCAACGAATGCATACTCCACGCGCCGTCATTCACATTAAGAGGCGGCACTCGTGAAGTTCTCAAAGGCGTCATTGCCCGCGGCCTGGGATTAAGGTAATACGCTATGAATGAACAACAACAGTTAATTAGTGAAACACTTAACAGATTGCTGACCGATTTATGTACGCCGGAAGTGGTCGACGGGTCAGAATCAGGAGCATTTGCAGAAAACCTCTGGCAGGTCTTGACTGAAACAGGACTGACGGCGGCCGGGTTAGGGGTGGACGCAGGTGGTTCTGGTGGCGACCTTGAAGACTCGCTATTGGTCATCCGGGAGGCGGCGAAATTTGCCGCGCCAGTCCCGCTGGCGGAACATTTTATTGCGGGTCTGCTGCTTAGCGAACAGGGTCAATCAATCGAATCGGGACCGGTAACAGTTGCTTCGGGTAAATTTGTTATCGCTGATGACTTGTCACTCACCGGTTCTGCAGATGGCGTTGCATTTGCTCGTTGGTGTGCGCAGGTGGTTTTGGTTGCCGAAGG
>JABGVY010000378.1 GCA_018645845.1 Gammaproteobacteria bacterium
GTGATGTCTTTGTACTCGTCCGGTAGGTTGTCGTTAATCAGCTCTTCTATTTTTTGGCTGCCGCGGCGCTGCAGGTCCTGTTTGACAATTTCAGCGACCAGTTGGCTAATGGCACCCTCTTCTCCTAGGCAAAGGTCGGCTGGTGAATCCGAGAATTTGCCAGAACAAATCAGTGGCCAGCGGATACCGGATAACTGGTCGCTGACTTTGAACATCCCTTCTTCAGTTTTGTTTAGCGTGGTGGTGACATCGTAGTTTAATGTTTCCGCCTGCAGGTTGATCCCACCAAGCGCAGTGATGGAGATGTTGTCCAGAGAAGCGTTAAAAATTTGTCCCGTCTCGATGCCATTTGTGAAGACGTGATCCCCCGCCATTCTGTCAAAAGGCATGATGTCAGGCCATTCGCTGATCGAAGATGTTTTTCCCGTAAGATTGTCTATTGTGCCTGCTACGGATTTAAGTGGACGCACGTCAAGTGTTCCATCTTTGATGACGAAAGTTGATTTGCCCTCGAGCGTCCTGTTCAGTTGCCTGAACAGGTTGCCATCAAAATCAGCATCAGAGTTAACGGTTAGTGTTCCTGTAATGCCTTCGATCTCGATGAGCTTGGAAATGTCGAGACGATCCAGGGTGAGTTTAAGGTTCGTCGAAATGTCTTTAGTCATTTGTGTGTTGGCGCTAAGAACGATCCTGCCGTCGTAGCCGGATGCATTGCCAATAAGATCAAGAACCTTACCGTTGTTTCTCAGTTCCATCTTTGCGTTGCGCAGCTCAGCCCCATCTACACTCAATGCGTCTATTCTGATAATGGTTTTAAGGTGTGTGTGCCGCAGTAACCCCACGGGGATCAGCTCGCTGTCGATCGGCACATCTGATTTAGTGGCAGTGTGGGTTACGCCTGCAGTATCAGCGCCCGGTGAATCTGACAGATAGTTGGTGATATCCAGCTTGTCTATTCGAAGGTCAGCGGTGATTGCGTTAATGGGTGACAATTCAAGCGTCACCATTCCCTTGAACGTTGACTCGTCGAATACCCCTTCGAGAGGGCGCATGTGAATGAAGGTGGGGGCTATCGCAACATCTGCGGTTAGCTGCAGGAATTTGACGGGAAGTTCCACGTCGAAATCCCTGGATAGTTGCGCCGGGTCCGCTGTTTGCAGTTTGACTACGCCGTCGTACCTGGGGGTATCTCCGCCGAGGTTGATCACACCCGAAGAACTGATATTGGCCGAACTCACGCGGATATCATTACGCGTTAATACAATAGCTTCTTGTAAAGGTCGCCATTGCCCTTTGCTGGCCAGATTGATTTCGGGGTAGGGTTCGTCGTCAACGACCAGTTTTATGGTTGTAATAAGGTCATCAAAGCCAATCTGGTCGTTAGTCGCGTGATACTGCAACTGCCCTGTGGACTCAATCGATGCCTTCAGGTTCTCAAGGTTATCCTGAATTTTAACGATCACGGAAATATCAAATGGCCGGTCCGAAGTGAGTGCGCTGGTGGTGAGCTTTGTCAGCACCACCTGGTAGTCCAACTCGGCTTGTTCATCGATATAGCTGACCTCCAGGTTTTCTATCCAGAGCCGTTGCAAGGTGGATGTCTGGGCGATTTCAGTTGGGCTCGAATCGCCAGGCGGCGGCGGTGTATCTGTGGTGGTCGGCACCCAGTTAGCCTTGCCGCTCGCATCGACCAGTAGTGAAACCCTGCCGCCTGTGATGGCTATTTCATTGACGTCGATGACCCGCTGTTGCGTGATGAGTGGCATCAGATCGATATCAACAGATACCTGGTCCAGTTTGATGAAGGGCGCCTCACCAGGGGTGCCAAGCTGTATCTGCTGCGCATTGATGGCGATTGGCGGCCAGTATCGCCATGACAACTCGCCTTTAACGGTGACTTCGTAGCCCGTGGCGGACTCAATGCCTTGTGATATTTGGTTCTTGAAGCGGTCCGGGTTTTCCAATAGGAAGAGGGTGGCTGAAGCCACAAGCCCCAGTAACAATGAAACGAACGCAAGAAACCTGATCACGGTGCTAATTCGGGGTGCGGGCTAGGTTTTGGCGGGTATAGTCACAAAGAACGCGCACAATACCGCGGGTCACATCCTTATTTCCAGACATCAGGTCATACAGGGATTCTCCATCGAGCCTGAGCAGGGTGCAGTCCTCAAGTGCTTGTACGGACGCGGCTCTTGGCTCCGGGTCAAGGGCAGCCAGTTCCCCGAACACGGCACGTGTGCCGTGTTCGCCCAGGTCTTTATCGCCCTTAAAGATTCGAACGCGGCCATGTACCACGATATACATGCTGGTGCCCAGGTCGCCCTGGGTCATGATGATTTCCCCGGCTTCGTATTCCACGGATTCCACAATTGTCGCAAGATCAACCAACTGTCCCTCGGGAACGGAAGAGAAGATAGGGACGGATTTTAAAATGAGCACTTTCTCGATAGTGAGAAGCATAAATAAATCTTGATGAGGTCTGTTTGGATGCAGTGAGGATTATGCCCGAAGTTGGGTTCAGGTTCTAAATGAAATTGTCCGGCGACTCCGGGAGTCGCGCGGGTGAGGCCTGTCAGGGTGAGGGCGCCTTAAGCGCTAATCCGGTACCGGAAGAAGTTCACGCTGCAACCCCGTAAGGGCCGCAGCGTGGAACAAACTAGTTCAACAGGCTACAGCTAATAGAATCCGATGTTTGGTTACCGATCGGCGTTGTGACCTCTGCAACAATCGCACCAGCACCGCCTCCGCCTTGTGTGACAGAGAAACTAAGTCCAAAGCCAACCTCTGTGCCGACTTCGAACGAATCAGAGGTATCCGTGGTGGCAGCTACAGCACGACCACCTACCGAAGTCAGTTGACAACCGGTAGCAGAAGCAGATGACAATTCCACTGTCGTGCCATCGGGCAATTGTCCATTATAGCGATCCGTAAACCAGAACACGCCGGATGTTTGCGTGGTAAAAACCCCCGGGACATTCCCTGAAGGTGCTTTGCGTTCGCTCACGCCAGGAAATACAGTGCTGCTATCCAGATCTTCACCGATATTGAACTCTGTGAGGTTGGTTAACAATCTATTATTGGAAACCAGATCCTCAGTTGAACGGAATTCGCCATCAGTACCCGTGGTTGTTCCTGTGACCAGCACATTACTGATCGTGCCAACCACTCTGTAAAAGGTAGCTGGCTCCTCACTAACAACAAATAGCAGGTCACCCAGATCGGTGGCAGTTAAATCTGACACTGTGCAAGTGACGGGGGTGGCCGGGATGAGGCTCGTGCAGTTGTCTATTTGCAGGACTCCATTAATGAATAGATCAACACCGCCTGTGCGGGTCACGAGATCGGCGCCGACGTCGAAGTCAAAACTCACCTCATAAGTAGCCTGTGTCCTGCTGAAAGGGTTTGTGATGCTGAACAGAGACACCTCTTCTTCTTTGTCTGATGCACTCGCATTGTCGTCGAACACTTGGGTATTAATCTGTGCGCCACCCATCGGGAATCCAGCCAGGTTATTGCCCAGTGTTGTAGCAGAGATGTTGGTCGTGGGTGCAGCGGGGTCTGGCGCGGTAAGAGGAGTCCAGGTCTCGGGTAACCCTGGGTCATCCTCAATAGCATCACCAGCCCGGTTCTCAATACCCTGAATAATTTCACCACCACCGAAGGTCCCGCCCAGACCATTGCCACCCGTGGCTCTGAATGCGGTTTTCGCGCGGCTACCGGCCAGTGTCACCTGGACTTCTCTGCGGACATCAATCAGTTCTGTCGTGCAAACCGTGGCGCCATCTTGCTCAGGGTTGATACACCGGCTGCCGTTATAGATTCCGTTGCCGGCGTCCATCAGGTTGTTGCCATTGGCGTCAATAAAATCTTCTTCTTCACCGCCGTCCTGGTAGCAGTATCTGTTCGCTTCCGTCGAATCATTGCCGTCGCCGGATTCACCGACAATGGTTTCAGGCCCGTAACAGTAAGGATTGTTCTTCTGTCTGACTTCACTGTCAGTCGGGGCATTGGTCCCAAGGCCAGCGTCTCTGTAGGGGCCTAAGGTGCTGGCGGATGCTGAGTCACCATTATTATCATCGAGGACACCATCCTCGTTCTTGTCAAGAAAGGCTTCAGGTAGATCGTTAAATGCTTCGCCAAAATCGTACTCACCGTTCGCATTGGTGTCATCGAAACTTTCTTCCCCCTGGGTCCAGGCAAGAATCGTCGACCGGGCACCATAAGGCTGACCCAACCCACCCAGATAAGCTGGAGCGGCCATTCGTTCAGGGGATGTATCATTAGCAGCGGCTGTAAACGCAGCAGTAACCGCCAGGCTCGTGTCGCTGGCAATGCTGGCAACAGTTCGAACCTCGTTACCCACTTTAATGCGATCTCCAACGGCGAGTTCAGTTAGAAAGAGGGTGCCTATCCCCGTTACTGTCGTGGAAGCAGCAGGTGCTA
>JABGVY010000271.1 GCA_018645845.1 Gammaproteobacteria bacterium
CCGCTGTAATTATTCCGGTAGGATACCTACGAGCATCACGGAAAGTATGCGCCCGCGCATGCTAGATGTTTACCCGGATCTTGCGGACGCCCGAATTGACTACGAGTGGGGCGGCAATATTGGAATAGTGATCAAGCGCGTTCCGCTCTTGGGTCGCGTTTCCGATAACGTTTTCTACTCGATGGGGTATTCTGGACACGGCATTGCACCAACGCATATCGCCGCTGAAGTCATGGCCGATGCCATGGAAGGGAATACCGAAGTCATGGATGCCTACGAGAAAATCAAACACTGGCGAATACCGGGCAGCCAATGGTTTGGCAATCAGATTATTGCCTTAGGAATGTTGTATTTTCGGGCCATTGATCTCAGCCCACTCTAGCGCCTGGGTTCTTGAAGCGCTAAGGACTGCTTTTTTCGTATTGCGGGCCGTCATCCCGTATTTCATACCAGTGCGCCTTCGAAGTCACAAACTCGTGAACGGCAGGTGGGTGCGGCGGGTCACCTTCCAGGGCGCCCATTGAAACATAGCGAACGGATTCGTCCTCCACGGCATCAGCGATAAGCGTCGAGCCGCACTCACTGCAGAATGTACGGACGACATCGGCTGAAGAACGATAGCGGGCCAGCTGCAGTTCACCTGACAAAATCCTGAAGGCGCAACTATCCACGGTTGCAAACGTTGCGAAAGCGGCCCCATGCAGGCGCCGACACATCGAGCAGTGGCAATGACTGAGCGCCTGGATCCCTGATTCAACCTCAAATTTTACTGTTCCGCATTCACATCGACCTTTCAGCATTTCATGTTCCAGCTTCATCGAGTTCATAACGCCACTCGCTCAGATTCATCTCAATGGCGACAAAGCCTCCAATCCACAGGATTGTGTCCCACAAATAGAGCGTGTGCCCCAACCATGCCCAGTAAATACCCAGACTGAAAAGCAGCGCGTACCCCAGCAGCTTTGTCCGGGTAAGTACTGTTATCCCAATGCCTCGACTGATGCCTCGATCCTGCATTCTTACAACCAGTTCAATCGCAATAATGATGACCAGCCAGATCACGACCTCAGCAAAGTCGGCCCAGGCCAACTGGCGCTCCAGTCGCAAACCCTCATCATCAGCAACCACCTCATTCTTCGCGATCCAATAGAATTTGGTGTCGGGCGAGAGTGTTCCGCATGAGGCGCCAGTCACTTCCTGATAATCCAGATTGTAGGTATAGGAGAGATCCTTATCTGTGAGCTGGCAGAGGCTGGTGACATCCTCGACAGGAACAGTCTGCCGAACTTCAATGACGTATTGCCCGAAAGCAAAAATGGTATAGGCGATCATGGTAAAGCAAATGACGCTGATAGCGTGCAATAGTATCGTTATGCTGGGCGTGAACTGCTCATCATCAAGAACGTAGGTTTCAAGCTCCAGCTTAATAAGCAGTATGAACCAAGCGGTTTCGTCAATTGTTGTGGCGAAGGCACCCAACCATTGCGCTAGCCCCGCATCCTGGCCAAGGGTATAGCTAGCCGCCGACCAATCTTCTTCAATATAAAAACAATAGTTAACGAACAGCAGAAGGTAGACCACCCACTTAAAGGTCTGCTGGATTTTGTGCGGGTTCCAGTTGCTATAGAATCGAATAGTTGCCATCAGGGCCAAGTTGAATATCCTGTTCTACAGTATTCATCCATCCCTATACGCTTGGAGGCTGATTGGCAGAACATTTGACTACTGTCTAGCCGGCGGGGCACTAGACATCCCTAAACATATTGACGTAAGTGTAAAGACAATGACAGCAGAGACAGGAAAATACGATGTGATTGTGATCGGTGCGGGTCACAACGGTCTGACCTGCGCCGCATACCTGGCCGCTGCAGGACTAAAAGTGAAAGTGCTAGAGCGTCGACCGGTAGTAGGGGGCGCGGCGGTGACCGAGGAATTTCACCCGGGGTTCAAAAACTCGGTTTACGCCTATTCCATCAGCCTGTTAAACCCAAAGGTTATCCAAGACCTCAATCTGGCCCGGCACGGCCTGACGATTTTCGAACGCCCTGCCCGCACATTGAGCCTACTTGAAAATGATCATCTACTGCTTAGTCGAGACGAAGAACAGGCTCGTCGAGAGATTGCGCGATTCTCAAAACATGACGCCAGGGTCATTGATGAATTCGAAGCACAAATTGGGCGGGTCGCCCTGGCCATGCGCGAAATAGCAATGGCATCACCTCCTGAAATAGGTGGTGGATGGAGAGATCTGTTGTCGCTGGCTGCAGCCGGCAATACATTTCGAAAACTCAGTGCAGCCGACCAAAGCGTCCTGATTGAGCTCATGACCAAATCCCTCGGTGACTATCTCGATTCATGGTTCGAAAGCCAGGCACTGAAAGGTATTTTTGGCCTAGAAGGTATTATCGGTAACTTCGCTGACCCCTATCAATCTGGTACTGCCTACGTCCTGCTGCACCATACCTTTGGTGAAGTTAACGGAACCACCGGCGCCTGGGGTATTGCCAGGGGCGGCATGGGTGCAATTACCGATGCCATGCAAGCATCAGCGATTGAACGCGGCGTCGACATCGAAACCAATGTCGGCGTGAAAGAAATCGTTGTCTCCGGTGGCCGTGCTGCCGGGGTTATTACCGATGATGGCAGGGAAATCGGTGCGCGCGCTATCGCAGCTAACGTGCATCCGCAAACACTACTACTGAATCTGCTCGAACCAGGGCTCCTCGATGAAGAGACACATCGACGCATCAGTCATTATCGTAGTCACTCTGCAACTTTTAGGATGAACGTTGCGCTCTCTGAATTGCCAAGGTTCTCCTCGATGTCAGGCCAGGGTGATTTTCATTTCAAAGGCGCTATCGAATTAAGCCCGTCACTGTCCTATCTGTCCGACGCCTATGCAGATGCCAAAACAATGGGCTGGTCCAGAAAGCCGGTGATTTCGATGCAGGTACCTTCTACGCAGGATGACAGTCTGTGCCCGCCAGGTAATCATGTGGCAAGCCTGTTCTGCCAACACTTCCAGCGTCACCTGCCTGATGGCAATTCGTGGGATGACGTCAGGGAAAAGGTAGCAGACCAGGTGATTGACACTATCGATCAGTACGCACCCAATTTTAAAGGCTCTGTACTGGGTCGCCAGGTTAAGTCACCTCTCGATATTGAGCGGGATCTGGGCATGGTTGGCGGCGACATTTTTCACGGCACCCTGGATCTGGATCAAATCTACTCTATGCGCCCTGTTCCCGGTTATGCGGGGTATCAGATGCCGGTTAACAGCCTCTATCTTTGTGGTTCAGGTGCACATCCCGGTGGCGGCGTTACCGGGCTACCGGGTCACCACGCCGCGCGAAAAATGCTTCAGGATAGGAACAAGTGGTGAATCGGCACTACTGTCTGATCGAAACAGGGCTTGTACCCGAGTCTCTTGTGCCGCGACATGGAACTTTTCCATCCATGGGTAAGGACCTTTTGCGCCAATGTCTCGAGAATTTTGAGACAACGACCGTCAGTCCAGTCAGCGGCGATTCTTTCCCTGACCCTGAAGCGTTCGATGGCTACATGATCATGGGCTCTGAGTTCAGTGTGAATGACGACAGCCCATGGATTGAATCTCTAATGCGGTTTATCCAGGATGTGATGCACAGGTCAGTTCCTCTGGTCGGCATCTGCTTTGGTCACCAGGCGATTGCCAGGGCATTGGGGGGCACCGTTGAAAATGGAACCTGGGTCGTCGGCGCAACTCGTTAC
>JABGVY010000035.1 GCA_018645845.1 Gammaproteobacteria bacterium
CGCCTTCGAATTTCTGGACAGCGTCGACTTTTCGTCACTCCACTCTATGAATACAGCCAAGCTGCGCCACAAGGATCAACGGGTGATCTCGCGTCACTGCTAAGCCACACAACACTAGGTGGCATTTCAGGAAAAGGATCAGACCATAAAGTCCCTTTGAGGCTCTGTGTCATTGCGACCAGAGGGATGTATTCAAAGGCCTGATTCAAAAAACTCCTTGAAATCGGAATCTACTTCTCACTGACAACGCAGGTATACATTCGCCACGCCTTAGGTCTATGATGCTCGCCGCCGCCAAAATCAGAGACCGTTTATGTCCACGATAATACACTCCAGCCCGCTGCCTAAGGTCGATATCCCCGAGGTCACCATTACCGCCCACGTATTGCGCAGGGCGTCGGCGCTAGCCGATCACGTCGCAATCCGAGATATCAGTGGCGCCAGTTCGTATACCTTCGCTGAACTCAGTGACGCAATTCATTCGCTCGCAGGAGGCCTCGCTGAACGAGGGATATCACCCGGCAAGGTAGTTGGACTCATGGCGCCTAACCTGCCCGAATATGCGGTCGTGTTTCATGGGGTTGCAGTAGCTGGTGCCGCGGTCAGTACGATCAACCCCACTTATGGCCCACAGGAGGTCAGGCATCAGTTAAACGATGCGGGTGTCTCCATTTTGTTCACAGTGCCAATGTTTGTTGAGACTGCACTAGCGGCAATCGAAGGTACTGAAACGACCCAAGTGGTTGTGATTGGCGAGCCAGTTTCCGGAACTACGGGTATGGCGGAGCTGTTTGCAAAACCCATCGAGCAGGTACCGGTGGACGTTGCGACCCACACTGTTGTCTTGCCTTATTCCTCCGGTACGACCGGACTGCCCAAGGGTGTGATGCTGTCCCACCGAAACCTGGTGGCCAACATTGAACAGTTCCTTCACGCGGTTCACTATCAGGAAAACGAGGTGGCGCTGGCGGCTTTGCCTTTCTTCCACATCTATGGCATGCAAGTGCTGATGAATGGATTGCTGAGTAACGGCGTCACCACCGTTACCATGCCCAGGTTTGATATGGCAGAAGCGCTCCAGGCGGTACAGGACTTTAAAGTCACTCGTTTCTTCGCCGTGCCACCCATTGTTCTTGGACTAGCGAACGCCCCAGTCGTTGACGAGTACGACACTTCTTCAATTCGCCAGATATTCTCTGGCGCGGCGCCGCTCGGTGCGGAGCTGGCGGCTCAAGCGTCGGCACGGCTCGGGTGTGAAGTCGTGCAGGGTTTCGGTATGACAGAACTCAGTCCCGTTAGCCATGCCACGGTGGAAGGTGAATATCGCCCGGGAACGAGCGGCGTGACTATTTCAAACACAGAGAGTCGTATCGTCGACCCCGATACAGGCGAAGATCAACCTATAGGCGGCCGCGGCGAACTCTGGGTGCGCGGTCCACAGGTTATGACTGGGTACCTGAACAATCCGACAGCAACGGCTGAAACAGTCGACGCCGACGGATGGCTGCATACAGGGGATATAGCGATCATCGATGAATATGGTCACATGACTATTGTCGATCGTATGAAGGAGCTGATTAAATACAAGGGTTTTCAGGTGGCACCCGCTGAACTGGAAGCACTTTTGATTACCCATCCTAAAATAGCGGATGTCGCGGTGATTGGAATACCAAACGACGAAGCTGGCGAGATCCCAAAAGCGTTCGTTACCGAGGCCCCGGGAGCGTCGATTTCCCTGGAAGAAATTCAAGCACTAGTTGGCGATAACCTTGTGAGCTACAAGCAGATTAGGGAGCTTGAGGTAATAGACCTTATCCCTAAAAGTACATCCGGAAAAATTCTTCGCAAGGATCTACGAAACAGATAGGGCATAGCACTCGATGCTCTATAGCAAAGCGGGTTCTCGCTGCTAACATTATTACAGATGTCATTGAGCCGGAACAGCTATTGACGACCCTAAGGATCAACAGACCACAGTGTTGCAAATTTGACTGAACACCAACAAGTAACCCACCGGACCATTCTTCTGTAAAACAGCATTTATAAGACCTTTCCTTGTAGCACCTATCTTTAGCAGAGCTGGACAAAGATATAATTGAACAAAGTTACGGCTGACTAAAGGGATTACCGGAAAGAGAAAAACGCTGGCTAGAGAAAAACGCTGTTTTATTCAAGAAACCGAATGACCGTTTAGCACTCAATTCGTCCGACGAACGTTGTTGCTAAGCTTGGCCATGACAGCCCTTTCATCTGCGCACTGTTGTGTAACGCTTTCTGTCATCAAACTTGTTCTTCAAGCTTTGCAACAGCGTTGTCTCATGCACACGAAGACCACGGCCTACAAAGCTTATTCTGTCGGGACGGTCCTTCACTATTTCCCTTACCTGTTCGGCTTCCCCGAGAAGCTCGGGATCAATTTCTGCCCCGGCAAACCCCGTTGCTGCAATCAGGGTGGCGAGTAGCGCGGTTTTCAATGTTTTTCTCATTATACTGACTCTTCCAGTTGTTGAAGAGCTCATTGGATGATGAGAAGGAATTGTAGTGATGGCTTGTAACCAGCGATTGAAGCCAGTGTTCATTAATGTAACTGACTACAGCTGATTATTAGTAAGAAAGCACCCTCACTTCATGTAGAAGCGGTGATCCACTAGATGGTCAATGACTGCAATGGTGCTGACCCCGGGGGTCGCCAGCCGCAGATGCCCGACGCACTCAGTCAACATAGATAACGCCGCCGGAGCAATCTAGACGCTAAACCCCTCATCGATTAACGGCATTTTGTAGACCCGTCGACCGGTCGCTGCAAAAATCGCGTTAGCAACCGCAGGCGCTAGAGGCGGCAGCCCTGGTTCACCAAGGCCTGTCGGATCATAGTCACTCTCGATAAAGTGCACATCCACCTCGGGTGCTTGATGCATGCGAAGTACTGGATAACTGTCGAGGTTTGTTTGCTCCACCCGCCCGTTTTCCATCGTAATTTTTTGCCCTGCCATCGCGCTATAACCGTCGATGATGGAACCTTGAACCTGGGATACAGCGCCACTTTTATTAATAATCGGGCCGACATCTAGAGCCGCAGTCACCCTATGCAGCGTCACTAAACCGCTTTTTGATACGCTGACCTCGGCTAACTCTGCGACATGCGCTGCGTGACAAAAATAGAAAGAAAGACCTAAGCCTTTCCCTTCGGGCATTTCGCTACCCCAACCGCCTTTTTCTGCAGCAAGCTTAATTACACCAACAGCACGTTCCGTATTCATTGAACGCCAATTTCCATCATCTATCCAACGGGGCTTACCCATCATTTCGATCAGCAACTCAACGTGATCTCGGTTCCCTGCAGTTGCTAACTCATGGATAAAGGCCTGTGAAACAAAGGCATGGGTGTTCGAGTAGGGCGCTCGCCAGGGTCCAACAGGTGTATCCATTCGATAATTCGTTGAAGATCCTCGGATGTTACCCAGCGTGGAAAACGGAAAAGCGCCAGGGTTCGGCCCATTGAAACGAGAAGGCTCACCACCAGACTCAACACCTATCGCATGTTCTTCGATCGCGACAACCTTTCCCTGCGGGTCAACAGCGCCCCGAATTCGATTAAACCCACCCTGCCTCAAGAAGTCGTAGCGAATGTTGTCCTCGCGCGTCCAGGTCAACTTGACTGGTTTCCCCGATCGCTTAGACAGTTCTATCGCTTCAATCGTCGATTCGTCGCTGGTACGACGACCGAAGCTGCCACCCATTCGTTTTATGTGAATAGTCAGCTGATCTTTTTGCAGGCCGTATCTGTCTAACGCCATTTTTTGGAAGCGAGGGCCGCTTTGCGTGGGTATCCAGACTTCAAGATGATCTTTTCCATTAGCGCCAGTTCTAAAGTGGGCTGTGCAATTCATTGGCTCGAGGCACATGTGGGTTAAGTAAGGGTATTCATAAAAGCTATCCAAGACCGTATTGTTAGGGTCGCTAAACGCCGTCTCTACGTCACCATTGTTGATGCTCACGTCTTGACCCGTATTGCCAACGCCATCAGCAAAAGCGACGAATGAAGACCAACTGTCTTTAGAAGCGTCGGATTCATCCCATTGTATCTTTAGTGCGCGGCGCGCGTTGAAAACGGACCAGGTATCCGTTCCAACAATCCCGACACCATCCATAAGTTCTCTAACGTTGCCGTTACCAATGACGATCCACGCATCAATGATCCCGGGCAGCTTTTTGATGTCATCAATATTTGCATCAATGATTCGACCGCCAACGGCAGGGCATTTTTCATAACTGCCGTAAAGCATTTCTTCCACCTGGGTATCAATGCCGAAATCGCCGATGCCTGTGACTATCTCTAAAGAGTCAACCTGACTTACCGATGAACCAAGAATCCGATAGTCCTCGCGCGCTTTGAACACTAAGTCATCTTTATTTGGAATGGGTTGCTTGTAAGCTAGCCCCGCCAACTCCGCGAAGGTACGTGAGTCTTCACTGCCTATGTGCACAACGCGGCTATCAATCGCTCTAAGTTCGCTCTTGGGCCGTTCCATTTCGATCGCCGCTGCGCTTAGAAACATATCTGCCGCTGAAGCCCCCATTTCACGCATTAGGTTCCAGTTCAGGAAAAGGGTGAATGAACCGCCGGTCCACTGCTGACCATAGCGTTCTGTATCTATTTCCGGCGCCTGCTTGACGATGACGTCGTCCCAATCCGCACCCATCTCTTCGGCAACGATCATCGGCAGTGACGTTTTAATCCCCTGACCCATCTCGGGGCTACCAGAGTAGATAACGATCTTGCCATCGTCCCTCACCTGCACATAAGCATTCAGCTCTGCGGAGCCGACAAGGCTAACTCCTTCCGCAAACCCCACAGAGGGTAGCCCCAAGGCGAACCCACCACCAACAATAGAGCCTGCTTTCAACAACTCCCGCCGCGTTAACGTAACGTTCATGACTGCGCCTCCTGTGCAGCGTTGTAAAAACTGGCGGCCGTATGGATCGCTTTCCTGATTCTAATGTACGTTCCGCAACGGCAGTAGTTACCCGACATAGCATTGTCAATATCATTATCCGTTGGGTTCGGGTTACTTTCGAGCAAGGCAGCGGCGGACATAATCTGTCCTGCCTGGCAGTACCCACACTGCGCGACATCTTGGTCGATCCATACCTGCTGTAAAACATGGAGGTGATTACTCGTCGCCAAGCCCTCGATGGTTGTAATCCGTTGATCTGCAACGCTACTCACTGTCCTAAGGCAGCTACGCGCCGGCGCGCCATTCACGTGCACCGTGCAGGCGCCGCACTGGCCGATACCACAACCATACTTGCTTCCAGTGAGCCCTGCTTTGTCGCGGAGCACCCACAACAGCGGCATATCTGCCTCCGCCTGAATCGTCGTCCGTTTGTTGTTAATTTCCAGTGTATAACTTGGCATATTCTCTCCCGCGTTTTGTGTGGCGACCGCCCTTGGCTCCCATCAACTCATAACCTTTTTCCTGCTAGCTCGATCGCGCGGCGTAGCTTCAAACTTCGTTAACGCTTTCCTGTTAGCTGGAATCACGTGCTTTTCTATCAGGCCGGTTGCTGGCCAGGACGAGCAAGTGCTCTAGCTTTTCTATGAAGGCGGTCTGCGCAAACCGGTTTCGAGATTTAAGTTGAAATTTGTTGTGGAACAACAATCGCAGCTCCACGTTATCGTCCATCAAGGTTACCGTATAACCATCCGGATCAGAAAGTGCTATTACTCCGTGCCATTGCATTCCACGAGACGTGTTAACGCCGTACCTCATGATCGCGTTGGCCGCGAGCAGCGCTTTGTGCGTGTCGATTTTTGTGTCATTACGTGTCTTCATAGGTCCTTTACGCACCGGCGTCGCTAAGGGTTCATCCAACGCACTTATTTGCTCGTAACACCTTAATGAGTGCAAATATCTATTCAACCCAAGACCCTGTCGAAATCGCTAAATTCAATCGTCTTGCAGACCTCTGGTGGGATCCTAATGGCCAAATGTGGCCGCTACACCGCCTCAACCACTTAAGAACGCCCTTCGTTGCCCAAGAAATCCTGCGGCATTTCGGCACCGACTCTCTTCAGGGGCTTCGGGTTTTGGACATCGGTTGCGGCGCGGGGCTACTCGCAGAGCCCCTGGCCCGGCAGGGCGCGTCAGTAACCGGCATAGACGTCGCCGGTAAAAATATTGCCATTGCACGGCAACACGCGCGGTCGGCTGGCCTCAACATTAACTACCTGCACGGTGCGGTTGAAGACCTTGATCCAGGTGAGACGTTTGATGTCATTTTGAACATGGAAGTCATCGAGCACGTGAACAATCTGCCGATGTTCATGGAACGCTCATGTCGCCTTACCCACC
>JABGVY010000571.1 GCA_018645845.1 Gammaproteobacteria bacterium
GGACCTGGGCAGTGGCGACTGAAGACTATACGCCAGTGATTTCGGTGCTGGAGCGGTTCGGTTATGGACATCACATTATTAAAATGTCACGCACCAGGCCTGATGGCGTCGAACTAGCGTGGCAGATTCTGTTTGTCACGCATCAACCGCATGGGCTAGCCATGCCTTTCTTCATTAACTGGTTGGATAGTAAGCACCCGGCGCTGGAGGCACCGGGTGGGTGCGAGCTTGAATGGTTCTCAGTTCAGTGCCCTGATGCAGATGCCTTTCAGAGGTTTTGCGGTGCGCTCGATATCAACGTTAGGGTCCTCAAAGGAGCCCTTGAACTGTCAGCACAGCTTCAGGCGCCCCTGGGCACGATAGCGTTGGCCTGATGAGTTAGCGACGTAATGCCCTCAACGATCTGATGCCACGTTCCCTTTGGCATGTCATGTCCCATACCTTCGATGATCATGAGCTCTGCACCCGGAACGTTCTGATGAGTGTCATGTGCTCCGCTGACGGGTACTAACGGATCGATGTCCCCGTGAATGACCAGGCAAGGTAGCTGCAACTGATTAAGGCCTGGTCTTCTATCGCCATGAGCCATCACGGCTGCCATTTGGCGGGTGACGCCGTCAGGATAGTAGGCTCGATCGTAGGATTCCAGGGCTTTTGTACGGATACGTTCTTCGTCTCGCTCAAAGCCGGTACTGCCGATGATCTTTGATACTTCTACAGCACGATTCATTGCATGTTGCGGGTCGTCAACACGCTCAGAAGTGAGTGCCTCCATAGCTTCGGGGTGCGCGGGTGGCAGGTCAGGATTACCGGTAGTAGACATAATGGAAGTCATGCTCAATATACGGTCACCATGATTGATTGCCATCGTCTGAACGATCATACCTCCCAGGGACGCGCCACAAATGTGGGCCTGTTCAATACCCAGCTCATCGAGCAGAGAGATTCCGTCCATCGCCATGTCATCCAGAGTATACGGTACCTCAACTGACCCGTTAGTCATGAGCTCCATCGCCAGTTCTTTGAAATCGGGGACACCATGCTCATCAAAATAGGTGGTCAGGCCGACATCACGATTATCATAGCGTATGACGAAGTGACCAGCGTCGGCGAGTTGCTGGCAGAAGTTTTCATCCCAGGCAATCATCTGAGCGCCCAGGCCCATGACCAGCAACAATGGTTTAGCGTCTGGTTCACCGAAAGTCTCAAATTCTATTGCAAGGCTATTAGCGTTAATTCTTGGCATTGGAGTCGATCCTTTAAGTAGCGTATGCAGATCCACCATCGCAGGCGATGGTTTCTCCAACGACGTAAGCGCCCGCGCGGGAGCTAAGAAAAATGGCGAGTCCCGCGATGTCTTCAGGTGTACCTACGCGTCCTCTCGGGTTGCCTTTGGCGACCGCGCCCCAATCGATATCTGTGTCGCCACCGCCGCCAACACCGGTGCTCAGCATCCAGGTAGGGAAGGGGCCCGGTGCGATTGCATTGCAGATGATGTTTTCTTTCGTCAGGTGCAATGCAAGCCCTCGAGTCAGGTGATGCACAGCTGCTTTCGATGAACCATAGGAGAAGGTTTCAAAGACCGGGTTCTTAAGTCCGTCGATTGAACCGACGTTGATTACTCTGGAGGGGTCTTCAGCAGAACCCGCAGCCCTGAGCTGTGGTAATAGCTTTTGGGTAAGGAAAAAAACACCTTTCACATTGGTGTCGAAGACTTTGTCCCAACCCATTTCTGGAAACTCATCAATGGGTGCGCCCCAGGATACGCCGGCGTTGTTGATCAGAATATCCAGCTTGTCCTCGCGTGAAGCGATTTCGCTCGCCAGCTGCTCGCAGCCTTCGACATTTGAAAGGTTGGCCGGGATTGAAATACATTCACCGCCATATTCTTTTGACAATCGCGCAGCGGTTGCATCACACACTTGCGCCTTGCGGGAGCTAATGTAAACCTTTGCCCCATTGGCAAGGAAGCCCGCAGCGATCATTTCGCCAATGCCCCTTGACCCTCCAGTAACAAGGGCGATTTTCCCTTCAATAGAAAAAAGATCTTTCATAGGATTTTCTCGATTTAAAAGAGGGCATTAAGCCCACCGGGATTGCGGATGTCCAGAGTGATTAGTGGGCTCTATTCGTTGTTATTGATTATAGGTCAAGGATATTGGTGGGTTTTCCGTCCAGACTGATCTGGTTACGATCAGCCCAGTACTGAGAAACTCCCTCATCACCCCGTTTGGTGGCCCATTTCGCGAGGGTGTCACGTTCTCCCTTCAAGTCGAACAGGGGAACCGCAAAGCCACAAGACGTCTGAGCCATGTCTATTTTTAGCTCAAAGAATTGGCGGGTGCCCGGTTGGTGAATGAACATATCGGCGTAGGTGTCAAATTTCTTTGTTTCACGGGGATAGATGATGTTGGCGCTGCCGTACAGGCGAAGAATAAGCGGCTGCTTTTCGAAAGAGCAAAACATGATCGTCATTCGATTGTTTTCGATAACATGAGCCGCAGTTTCGTTGCCGCTACCGGTGAGGTTTAGCCAAACGAGTTCGTTGGGGTTGATGACCCGTAAGGAATCCATCCCCTTGGGGGAGACATTAATTTTGCCCTCGGCACCCGCCGTACCGACGAAAAAAACGTATTGTCTCTCTATAAATTCGACTTGGCCCGGCGTAAGAGATTCGAATTGCTCTGCCATACATCGCTCCCCGTTGATTTTCCTATTGTAAACCAAGTGTTGCCACAGATGGGTAGAGCGTGATTTGATGCGCGTGTATTTTCTTGCACA
>JABGVY010000083.1 GCA_018645845.1 Gammaproteobacteria bacterium
CCAAGCTTACGATCAGTCATTGTGCCTTCAAGCAGGGTCAGATACCTGGCTGAAATTGCCGATACGGTGCGGGGGTACCTTGCCCAGGCCAATAGTCAGGCACGAATCGCAAGGGAACGCCAGCAGTTGGAATCAACGCAGCGAATGCTGGGTGAATCCGATGAAAGAATTGGGGTGTTGATTGAACAGCGAAATGATGAACTTACGGGAGAGAACCGAAACCTGCTCGAGAAATGGTCAACGCTCAAGGAAAGCTATACTGGTAAAGAGCGAGTTGAAACAACATCTTCCGGCAAGGAGATCAGAACCGTGTTGGGCAGTGAATCCTTGTCCGGTAACTGGATCTCCAGGGTGTCTGTACCCCAGTATGAGGATGACGGAGAGATCCTGAAGTTCCTGAAACGGGAAAATCTGCCTGGATTGTTCCCTTACACCTCTGGGGTATTCCCGTTTAAACGTGAAGGTGAAGATCCCGCACGAATGTTTGCCGGAGAAGGGGATCCTGCCAGGACTAATCGCAGGTTCAAGAAGCTCTCTGAGCACGCCGAGGCGAAACGTTTGTCCACAGCCTTCGATAGTGTGACCCTGTATGGCTTTGATCCTGCAGTGCGCCCGGATATTTACGGCAAGATTGGTAATTCTGGTGTTTCTGTTGCGACGCTCGACGATATGAAGGTGCTCTATAGCGGGTTTGATCTTTGTGACCCTCGCACCTCTGTTTCAATGACGATTAACGGCCCGGCACCAGCCATTCTGGCCATGTTCCTGAACACCGCAATCGACCAGCAGGTCGATAAGTTCAAGGACAGGGAAGGTCGTGATCCGAGTGACGAAGAAAGAGCGGAATTAAAGTCGTTTGCTTTGTCGAATGTCCGTGGAACGGTTCAGGCCGATATATTGAAAGAGGATCAGGGGCAAAATACTTGCATCTTCTCTACCGAATTTAGTCTTCGGATGATGGGGGACATTCAGCAGTACTTTATTAATAACGAGGTGCGAAACTTTTATTCGGTTTCCATCTCTGGATACCACATCGCAGAAGCCGGTGCGAACCCGATTTCCCAGTTGGCATTTACGCTGGCCAACGGTTTCACCTTTGTTGAGACCTACCTGGCACGCGGAATGAACGTCGATGATTTCGCACCTAATCTGTCTTTTTTCTTCTCTAATGGGATGGACCCGGAATATACGGTTATTGGTCGGGTCGCCAGGCGTATATGGGCAGTAGCCATGCGTGAGAAGTATGGTGCCAATAGCCGAAGCCAGAAGATGAAGTACCACATCCAGACATCAGGTCGATCCTTGCACGCTCAGGAAATGCAATTCAATGATATTCGGACAACCCTGCAGGCACTGCTCGCGATTAATGACAACTGTAACAGCTTGCATACCAATGCCTACGACGAAGCCATCACGACGCCCACAGAAGAATCTGTTCGCCGGGCTCTGGCTATTCAATTGATCATCAACCGTGAATTCGGTGTGACGAAAACAGAAAACCCAAGTCAGGGCGCGTTCATCCTGGACGAACTGACTGATCTGGTGGAGGAAGCTGTGCTTCGAGAGTTTGAAAGTATTTCTGATCGCGGCGGTGTGCTCGGCGCGATGGAAACAGGCTACCAGCGTGGCAAGATTCAGGAAGAATCCATGAAGTATGAAACACTCAAGCATGACGGCAGCCTGCCGGTGATCGGTGTTAATACGTTCCAGCCGGATACCCAGCCGGAAGAAACTACTATAGAACTTGCGCGATCTACCGAGGAAGAAAAACAGAGTCAAATAAGACGCCTTCATGATTTTCATGCTCGCCATAACGAGTCCGCCGGTGAAGCGCTGGATAGTCTGAGATCTGCAGTGACAGAAGGCGATAATGGGTTTGAGGCTCTAATGGAAGCCGTTCGGCACTGCTCGTTGGGTCAGTTAACTGATGCCTTCTTCGAAGTCGGTGGCCAATACCGACGAAGTACATAAATGTCGGAAGTCGAGAATTGGCCCATCGGGGAATTGGTCGAAGGCAAGCACTACTATCTTGAGGAGGGGTTGATGGTGCTGACCGAGCGCTTTCACCTGGCCAGGGGAAACTGTTGCGGTAATGCTTGCCGTCACTGCCCCTACAACCACGAGAATGTAAAATAGTTGCGGGTTATTTCGTTAGTGCCCAGCCTTACTGAAACACTGGTTGAGTGTGGGGTTGAGGTGGTCGGTCGTACCCGGTTTTGTATTCACCCTGAAGAAGTTGTGCGTAACATCCCGGTTGTCGGCGGTACCAAAAGCGTTAACTGGGATCGCTGTCATCAGCTTAAACCCGATCTGGTCGTTATGGATCGTGAAGAAAATACGCTGCCGATGGCAGAATCCTGTCCTTTCCCCTGGCAAGCTACCCACATCACTTCAATTGGCACAGTCGGTGATGAACTCCAGACGCTCGCGGGTAAGTTACAGAACCCTACGCTCGAGAAACAGGCCGCTGACTGGCAATCGCTGGCAGCCATGCCGAACCTGGATTTCACCGGTTGGGACCACCTGCCAGGTTTGATGCAATCAATCGGTTCGATACAGGATGTCACCCGGGTCCAGTACATGATCTGGCAGGACCCCTGGATGACGATCAGTCGAAGTACTTTTATCGGTTCTGTATTAATTAAAACCGGCCTAGGACCATTGCTTCCGGATTACAGTAAGCCATACCCTGATTTGACCGGCAGTGGACTGCCGGAAGCAGACACTTGTTACTTGTTTTCATCAGAGCCCTTTCCGTTTGCGAGGCATATTGAAGGGCTTGAACGTAAAGGCTTTAATGGAGCACTGGTGGATGGGGAATTTTTTTCCTGGTTTGGCATTCGGAGTTTCAGATTGTTGAGAGATTACATAGAGAGATACAGTTGAGTTTATGAACAAGTTTGACAATATAAAAAAGGAATAGTCCATGTCAGAGTACGAAACAATTGTTATCGAAAAGCGTGGCCAGGTTGACTGGTTGACCCTGAACCGGCCCGAAGCATTGAATGCGATCACCACGCCAATGGTGACTGAGCTTCGTGATTACTTCGGCGGGCTCGCTGAAGACAAGAAAACAAGGATTGTTGTGATGCGCGGGGCAGGGCGAGCTTTTTGTGCGGGGCTGGATATCAAGGCATCCCGATCTAAAACCTACGAGTTGCCATTCGGTGGTGGCATGGGCTTTCAGGGTTATCTGGCAGAGGTATACATTCGTATGCGCCGGTGCCCGCAACCGATTATCTCCCTGGTGCAGGGGCCAGCCTGTGGTGGCGGATTCTCGTTTGTTCTCGCATCGGATATCAGGGTCGCGGGTGAGTCTGCCAGGATGAATGCAGCGTTTATCCGGATTGGCCTGTCGGCTTGCGATATGGGGTCGAGTTACTTTCTCCCAAGGCTTGTGGGTACCTCTGTTGCCTCGGAGCTAATGCTTACTGGACGGTTCATTAACGCAGAGCGGGCACTGGCGACTAACCTGGTGTCCGAAGTCGTGCCTGATGATCAATTGGAGGCGGCGGCGCAGTCCTATATCGACGAAATGCTCACGACTTCTCCCATGGGGCTCCGGCTCACGAAGGAAGGCCTGAATATGGCAATTGATGCAGCGGGTCTTGAAGCGGCGATGGCTATCGAGAATCGTAACCAACTGATGTGCTCAAAAACCAGTGACGCGAAAGAGGGCATGATGGCTTTTATGGAGAAGCGGGCGCCGAATTACACGGGCGATTGATCCTTTAGGGTTCGGCTAGATCGCGAGTGTTCGATAATGGTTCAGTGATTCGGTGCTTATTGCCGCCGAAGACATCGCTGCAAGAATGAAGAAGTTCGAACCGAACGATTGTTAGTGGGTTTATGCTGTGAGTGTGAGCTTCGCTTGAGCCAAATAGAAACACTCAGAAAGTCAAAACAACCCGGGTCAGTTCACCAGCGCGCATTTCTGCGAAACCCTCGTTGATCTCGGAAAAGTGCCTGGTCTTGTCCACAAGTGCAGAGAAGTCCAGGGTGCCGGATTCACCCAGCGCCGCAATCTTATTGAAATCGGTGTGCGGACAGGAAGAACCATAAATAGAACCGGTGAGCTTCTTTTCCCGAAGTAGCATAATGGCGGGAATGTCGAGCTTTTCGGTAAACGCAGGCAGGCCGACAACAATTGCGCGCCCGCCATCGCGGATCATGTGGAAGGCATCCTGCATAGTAGCGATATTACCGACACATTCGATGGCACAGTCAACGCCGCCTGCGGTCATCTGAATAATCCGCTTCGGCACATCCTCTGGTGCAAGCGTTTCTGTGGCGCCTACCTGTCTTGCGACGTTTCGCCGTTGTGCAATGGGATCAACGGCGAAGATTCTCGAAGCGCCCGCTATTCTGGCTCCCTGAATAGCCGCCAGTCCGACACCACCGCACCCCAGGACCGCAACAGTCTCACCCCAGCGGATACCGGCAGTGTTTACCGCGGCGCCGAATCCTGTTGTCACGCCGCAGCCAATAAGGCACGTGTACTCGGGAAGTAGATTGCTCTGGACGTTTACTGCCATCTTCTGTGGCACAACGACGTGTTCGCAAAAAGCGCCCAGTCCCATAAATCGATCCAGGGTAACCCCACCCAGTGACAAAGGCCCCTGGCTGCCGGTTGTCATATTAATCCCGGCGCACAGATGCACCTGCCCCCGGATACAAGCGGCGCAGGCTCCGCACTCCGGGGTCCACGAAAGAACAACGGTGTCTCCCTCTTTCAGCGCGGATACGCCGTTTCCAACGGCTTCAATGATGCCCGCAGCCTCGTGGCCAAGCACCACCGGAAACTCGACTGTTTCCTTTCCTTCCAGGGCGCTCAAATCACTGCGGCAAATGCCACAGGCAGATATCTTGACTCTGACTTCTCCCTCCTTTGGGTCAAGCAGTTCCACTTCTTCAATTACAAATGGCTTGTTGCTGGCATGAGCGATAGCGGCTTGAGTTTTCATAGAGATTCTTCTCTGGGTTTCTGGGCAATGATGCCCATTGCGACGATGCTGTCCATGGCGTCTAGTGTGGTCTTTAGCGGAAAATCAGAGGAACCATTCAACGCCTTTACAAGCAACCTTGTACCTAGTTCATATAGCAAGTATGCCGTCACTTCCAGGTTAATATTCCTGACGCTCTGCTCTTCAATACCTTGCTGAAGGATGCGACTTATGGCACCTAAAATCTGTTCTCGATAGTCGTTCATAACAGGTTCTGCATAGCGCGTCAGGGAAAAGTTTTGATCTTCTGTCAGCGCTGCAAGCAAGAGGGGGTTTTCTGAAAAGGTACTGGCTGTCAGTTCAACGAGTTGCCTGAACTTGACCGGTGCCGGTCTGCTATCGCTGATCAGTACTTCGGTTTCCAGGATGAAGCCCTCTGTTACCCGTCGCAGCAGTGCCTCATACAATTTGGGTTTACTGGAAAAGTGAAGATATAACGTTGCGCGCGATAGCCCGGCTTTCTCTGCGATTTCCTCCATAGAGGTTTTTTTTGGGCCAAAGCGACGAAACTGTGCCTCTGCTGCTGACAGTATTTTGTTTCGGGTCGCGGGCCGAATGGTTTGCATGGTGTTCCTTTAGTAAGGGTTTGATCAAAATAGTAGACAATGTCTGTCAATTTGTCTATTTTCGAGGTTGAGACAAAATTTAGAGAGCATCGATGACTATTCGCGCAGCAATGATCGCGTCAATCGTCTTAATCAGCATTAAAGCCCAATCCGCTGAAGTTCTGGACATCGCTGCTGAAGCACTGCCGCCAGGTGAAATTATCATCGATGGGATATTGGATGAGCCCGTTTGGTCTGGATTAGAAGGCTATGACTCAATGTCTGTTGTTGCACCCGATACTCTGGAAAAAGCCAGGTATCCGACCACCACTCGTATCTTCTATACGGAAGACGGTTTGTACATCGGTACACAGGCCCAGCAGCCTGTTGAGACTTTACTGCCCAGGCTGAGTTCTCGAGACGGGGAGGTTAACCGCGATGGCATCAATTTTTATCTTGATCCGACAGGGGAAGGACTCTACGGCTACTACTTTGGTGTCAACCTCGGTGGAACACTGAATGATGGAACATTGTTACCGGAACGTCAGTTAAGTCGCTTGTGGGATGGCCCCTGGTATGGGGCGGCACGCCCTTCATCGAGTGGTTACCAGGTCGAAATGTTTTTGCCCTGGTCGATGATGGCCATGCCTGAGCAGGACGGCCCGAGGAATATGGCGTTCGCGCTCACGCGTCGTGTTGCTCACATCGATGAAACGTGGGGTTGGCCCGAGTTACCTGAAAGCAAACCAGATTTTATTTCCAGCTTTCAACCGATGACGCTGGGTAATGTCAGTCCAGGTAGGCAGTTGGTCTTCTATCCATTTACCGCGGTAACACATGACAGGATTGATGGTGATACTGAATATCGAACGGGTGCCGATCTCTTTTGGAGGCCTACAACCGATTTGCAGTTTACGGCAACATTGAATCCTGACTTCGGTGCAGTTGAGTCAGACGATGTGATTGTGAATCTGACTGCCTTCGAGACCTATTTTCCAGAGAAGCGGTCTTTTTTCCTGGAGGGTAGCGAAATTTTCATCACCTCACCGCGTTCAGTTATTCGGGGTACGGATGCCAGCAAAGGCGCGAGGAGTGTACCGAATAGTTTTTTCCTGCAACCTACAACCCTGCTCAATACAAGGAGGATCGGTGGTGCTCCGCGTTCACCTGACATACCTGAAGGTTTGTCCATTCCTGATACTGAACTGAGCCAGCCAAGTGAACTGCAGGGAGCGGTTAAGGTCACCGGCCAGAAAGGAGCGTTGCGATATGGCACCCTGTGGGCGTCGGAAGAAGACGTTGTTTTTCAGGCAATGGACGCCGACATGGGCGAGGTGAAACTGAAACAGTCCGGTAGAGATTTTGGTGTGGTACGGGCCTTATACGAGGCTGATACGAGTGGACGCAAGGCTGTAGGTTTTATGTCTACCCTCGTGAGCTATCCTGATTCGGACGCGATAGCCCATGGTGTAGACCTGCACTACCGTGCACCTGATAGCAAGGTTATCTGGGATGCCCAGTTACTTTACAGTGACGTTTCAGATGTGACAGGCAAAGGGGGTTACTTTGACGTCAACTATATTCCGAGGCAAGGTCGGTTGCATCGTTTCAGTTTTGATTATCTGGATGATGAACTTGAAATCAACAACCTAGGGTTCATACGCAGAAACGACGTTATCACCTACCGGTACACCTACAATCGCACGAATTCAGATCACCCAAGGTATAGGCAAACAATCCGAAGCCTGACGTTATCACACGAGACGAATACGGATGACCGGGTGGTTCGCAGCTCGATCTATTACAGGAATACGCTGGTGTTAGAAAACAGCAGCCAGTTTACGACCACCGCACTATACAGGCCGCCGCAATGGGATGATCGAACGACCGAGGGAAATGGAGATTACCGGACGTCAGCGGGTGGTATTCTCGAGTTCGAGTACGGCACGGACACGAGCAGAAAAATCAGTGCCAGTTTTGCCTCCAGCGCCATGGTTGAACAGTTAGGTGGCGTGACTTTCACCGCGAAGGGGGGGGTTACCTACAAGCCAGTGGATAGGTTGTCTTTTGATCTTGATTTCATCTACAGAAGAACAGACGACTGGCTGATTCATCTTGATAGCAATGTTCTTGGCACTTACGATGCGCGGCATTGGCAGCCAAGTGTTGCGGCAGAATTTTTCATCACGGCGAAACAGCAACTCAGGTTCTCGATGCAGTGGGTAGGTATTCAAGCAGATGCGCAGAACCTGTATCGCGTACCTGACGGTGATGGAGACCTGATACGGTTGACTGATGGAATTGACGGGTCGGACTATGATTTTACGATCAGTCGTCTGACAGCGCAGCTGAGATATCGATGGGAGGTCGCCCCTTTGTCGGATCTGTTTATTGTCTACACAAGAGGCAGCAATTTGCCCAATCGGGGCGACGATAGCTTCGATCACCTGTTCAGGGACGCCCTGACAGAGCCCGTGGTTGACCGTCTTGTGGTCAAATTTCGCTATCGATTAAGCTACTGAGGATATTTAATGAATAAGACTGAACCAGTTCATCCGTTCGCGGACTTGCTCGGCATGCAAGTTGACTCTAAAGAGGATGGGCAATGTACGTGTTCGATTTCGTTTAGCGAAAGCCTGCTGAATCCCAACAATGTCGTGCACGGAGGTGTGATTTATTCACTTGCGGATAACAGTATGGGAGGAGCGTTAACTTCCATACTGCCAGAAGAAGAGCGATGTGCGACGATTGAGATAAAGGTCACCTATCTGAGACCGGCAGGTCATTCGGACCTGATTGGCCATTCTCAAGTAATCAAGCGCGGTAAGCGTGTTGCTATTCTTGAGAGTGAGATTCGCTCTGGTGAAAAACTGATTGCCAAAGCTACAGGGAGTTTTGCCATTTTTTGAAATTGTTGAATCTAACCCGGGGGAAGCATTGTCGCATATTGGGCATCGGGTAACGTGGGGTTTGAGACTCATAAGAATGTAAGTGCCGTTTTTAATCTAGACGGTGGGCGATCCGCTAGCTTGAGCTAAGGCTTCTTTAGCCAGTCGTGTGATATCAGCCCAGGCACCCGCGGCGATCAGATCGGTCGGCGCGATCCACGTACCACCTACTGAGAAAACGCAGTCAAGCGACAGGTAAGTCGTCATATTGTCGATGCTGATTCCCCCCGTTGGGCAGAACCTGGCGTCACCAAATGGGGCCGCCAGGGCCCTAAGCTTCGCGATGCCGCCTGCAGCTTCTGCAGGGAAAAACTTGAAGGTATCCAGGCCGGCTTCCTGCCCCCGCATGATGTCGCCCGCCGTCGATATTCCTGGAAGGCAAGGCAAACCCGATTCCGCGATAGCTTTCAGCAAATTTTCCGTTAATCCGGGTGTCACCAGAAACCGGCTGCCTGCATCCTTTGCTTTCGTAATAGCTTGGACATTGGTGACGGTGCCAGCACCAGCCACTAGCTCCGGAAGCGATGTCGATACTCTTGCTATAGCATTCAAGGATGCATCTGTGCGAAGGGTTATCTCGATAACACCGATGCCAGCTTCTAACAGCGCCTCACCCACTGGAATAATCTTGTCTTCATCATCTATGGTCACAACCGGGATGACAGGGTGACCCACCAGAATCTCTCGAATGCTGCTACCCATTAAGATTGCCTCGAATTTCTATACGGAAGAGAGCCTACAACATTTACAGTACACCAATAAAGCACAGCGCAAGGACACCCCAAACTTTTATAACGTCATGTGCGGCGCACTACCGAGTTAAAACAAACCTGAGCGCTTTTTGGCCATGACATCTTGGCCATGACGCTTTAGGGCCAGGAAGTGATCTTCGACCAGTCTTTAACCTTGTTATCCCTGGCATAGCGTTCGTACTCTGTTTCCATGTTTAGAACGCGCTCTGGAAAGTGGGCCGCGACATTGTTGCGTTCAGATCTGTCCACTTGTATGTTGTATAGCTCCCAGGGTCCAGCCTGCTTGGCGACGAGTTTCCAGCTTGCGCTTCGAACGGCGCGATAGCCTTCATGTTCAAAAAACAAAAGACGAGCAGGTAGTGCCTGTCCGTTTATCGCAGGTAATAAATTCACCCCGTCTTGTATAAGGTCTGGCTGGCCTGAAACGATCGATATGATGGTTGGCATAATGTCTATCACGTGAGCGGGCTCACTGATCATTGTGCCCGCACGTTCTTTTAAGCCCCGCGGCCAGTGTACGATTAACGGTGAGGCGATACCGCCTTCATGTACCCATGTTTTGTATTTTTTGAAAGGCGTGTTCGATGCCTGTGCCCATTCTCTCCCGAGCATTTGAAAGTGATTTATGGGTCCGGGCATCAAGTCTTTACCTGAACCCAGCGAGTAAGCCTCTCCGCTTGCGGGCTGATATTTACCGATAAACGTGTCAAAGAAAGGAGATCCTAAAAAGCGCTTCCAGTCAGGCATTTCGAAAAAGTTTTCAGCGCTGGCGCCATTGTCGGACATCACCATTATCACCGTATTGTCCAATTCTCCCTGTGCTCTTAAAGCATCGAGAACCTGACCAACACCGCGGTCAAGGTGTTCAACCATGGCGGCGTGCACAGCCATCTTTTCTATAAACCACGCTTTGTTTTCAACCTTGGTCCATGGAGGCGTTCCTTCGTCGAGTGAGGCAAGGGCTAAATCTAGGGGTACAATCGCTTGTTCTTTTGCACGCGATAATCGCTTTTGCCGCAGTTCATCCCAGCCGATCGAATAGACTTCGCGGTACTTATCTATGGTTTCAGCCGGTGCCTGCAAGGGCCAGTGCGGAGCCGTATAGGCCAGATATAAAAAGAAAGGTCGGTTGCTATGGTTCGCTCGATGAGCGCTGATGTTTCGTACCGCTTCATGACTTATCGCGTCGGTGTAGTAGAAGTTAGGCTCCAGCTTTTTTATCGGTTCGTGGTTCTGGTATAAAAATTTGGGGTCAAAGTAATTATTACCGCCAAAGAGAGTGCCATAGAAATGATCAAAGCCTCGTTTTAAAGGCGTGTTGTCCAGCTGCTCAATATTGCCTGCTGGAATTTTATCCGGCGACCAATCCGCCAGGTGCCACTTCCCTAGCATATAGCTCTTATAGTGATGGTCTTTTAACCATTCAGGTAAAATGGATATGCTCTCATCTAACTGGCCACGGTAACCGTCAATATCTTTAAATTTACTTCCTGCGAGATGCCCCATTTGAACATTGTGGGGGTAGCGGCCTGTTAATAATGATGCGCGCGTCGTGCTGCAGCGGGCAGTATTGTAAAACGCAGTGAAGCGAACACCCTGCGCCGCTAACTGATCAATATTTGGCGTATGGATTTCGCCGCCATAGCTGCCCAGGTCTGAGAAACCCATATCATCAGCGAGGATAACGATAATATTCGGGGGTTTTTCTGCCAGGCATTGACTAGTTAATAAGAGCATAGCCAGTAAGGGCATAGCCACTAAGAGCATAGCCGGGCTGGAGATAATCGTTTGCCATTGCCTTGCGATATTCGGGCTCCTGAGTGCTTGCGGCGAGCTATTCAATGGTGCTAATTTGGTAAATTGGTCAGGCCAGTTTAGTCGTCTGACATGAATTTTCAACTGAATCGCTTGAAGCACTAGGTCTCCTGGGCGCGTTTAGGCTTGGTTTACGTCGATGAGTAGAAAGATGGATCAACAAGGTTTTGCCGCACTAGAAATGCTGGATTTCACAGCGGTTACACGGGTCGCTGTTATTGGCGAATGTATGCTTGAGCTCTCGTCAGTCGAAAGTGAGTCATCGGCGCTTAAAAAATTATCCTACGGTGGTGATACCTTAAATACGGCGGTTTACCTGGCAGGCTCAGGTCACCAAGTAAGCTACTTTACCGCGCTGGGTGAAGATAGTCAGAGTCAGTGGATGATCCAGCAGTGGCAGAAGGCAGGTATTGATTGTGATCATGTGAGGCGTGTGAAGGGACGCGTGCCGGGGCTGTATATGATTGAGACAGATACCACGGGTGAGCGTCGGTTTCTGTATTGGCGCGATAGTTCGCCAGCCCGGGAGCTCTTTGATGACAGGCAACAGGCTGCGCAGTTGTTTCATGAATTAGGAAAATTTGAGCTGCTTTATTTCAGTGGGATTACGCTTTCTCTATATAAAGAGGCCGCACTCAAGGATTTGCTGAAGTTTTTGACCGGTTATCGACGCCAGGGTGGTCTGGTGGCCTTTGACAGCAACTATCGACCCCAGCGATGGCCGGACCGGCAGCGGGCCGAAACAATCTATCAGGACTTTTATCAGCAGGTCGATCTTGCGCTGCCAACCTTGGAAGATGATGTGACTTTGTTTAATTTATCGTCACCAGAGGCATTGCTGGAAAAGCTTACCAACCTGGGTGTTTCAGAGGTGGTGATTAAGCATGGCTCAAAAGGTAGCCTGGTGATTGCTGAACCGGGGATGTCGGAAGCACCTATAGCGGTTCCTGCAGTAACCATTGAGAAGGTTGTTGATACAACAGGCGCAGGTGACTCCTTCAATGGCGGTTATTTGTCAGCCAGGATTAACGGTGAATCGATACTCGAAGCTGCAAGGAAGGGGCATCGTTTTGCCGCCCAGGTCATTCAGTATCGCGGCGCCGTAGTACCCATCGACCTCAGTTAGCCGACTTTCCCGGCGAAGGGGTTGTAAAGATGAGAATGAAAAGACTTATTGTGCAGATCCCAAGACCAAGAAACTCTCTGGATTCTTCAATATATCGTTTATCCGTCGACATTTGGGCCATGAGGTCACCGGGGTCGCCGAAATCCATGAGATCAATAGGTCCCTGAGCGAGCGTCCCCATCCAGAATACAAGGACTAGTATGACCGCATGGACAGCCTGATTGTTTCTAATGCCGGCCCACTCGGCAATCCAGAGCCCGCTGCAGACACAATAGATGCTGGCCCAGAGGATAGTGTCGCGATCATCCAGTTGGAGGGCCGCGAACACCGCGAAAATCCCGGCCCATAAGACGCAATGTATTTTTTGTGCTGATTTCATGTATAAGAATTATACGCGCTGTTGACTTCCTATATGTCATTTATTAAATTGGCATGATGGCTAATTGGCCTTACCAAATTACCTTACTGTAACCAAACTGGCTGGAGCGAATATGCGAGGACGAAAACTGAAAGGCGTGTTTTTGGGCATTGTGGTGGCGACGCTTAACATGAGTGCTATCGCAGAAGAACTGATGATTGAAGAGGTCATCGTAACGGCAACTAAGCGTGCAGAAAGTGTGCAAGATGTCCCGGTGGCGATCAGCGTAGTTGACGCCCGGACAATTGATGCAATGCGGATTGATGAGTACACGGATCTCACCAAGATTTCACCATCCTTGACCATGAATCGGGGTGACTGGGCCACGAACAGTGGTTTTAGCCTTCGGGGGATAGGCACCAACGTCTTCAGTACCAATATCGATCCCAGCGTTTCCATTATTGTGGATGACGTTGCGGTGGTTCGCTCGGCGCAGGCATTTTCCGATCTTTCAGATATTCATCACGTTGAAGTACTGCGGGGGCCGCAAAGCACGCTGTTTGGGAAAAGTGCCTCAGCGGGTGTGATCAACATCACCACGAATTCACCCGGTGATGAGTTCAGTGCCAGGGTTCGTGTCAGCACAACGGACGATGACGAAACGTCGATAAACGCAACCATTGGCGGGCCGCTCGGTGATACCGTTGGTTTTCGGTTGTCTGCCTTTGATAAAGACAGATCAGACGGCCACATAAAAAATATGAACAACGGTGCTGATGTGAATGGTAGTGAGTCCAGTGGCGTTAGGGGAAAGCTGGTTTGGGACATCAGCGACACCTTGTCCACCACGCTTAGTATTGAGCATAGCGAGTCTGAGTCCAGTTGTTGCCACCGCCCTTATAGAGATGTGCCTTCAGGTGCGAACTTTTTGGGAGCAGTGCCACGCGATGCCGTGCTCACCAGTGTGACTGCTTCAGAAGATAACGACAGGGTCGCGGTGGATGATCCGACCTGGGATGACTCTAGTAGCGATAGCATGGGACTCAGGTTTGAGGCAGATTTCGGCGAGTATCAGTTTCTTTCCGTAACTTCTTATACTGAATGGGACTACGAAGTCGCGACTGACGTCGACGGAACGGATTTCGACCTGTTGGGACTTTTCACCGGTGGGGCACTTTCCGGAGGTATCAGTCAGGGTGGTGGCTTCGAATTGGAAGCACTGTCCCACGAGTTTCGGCTGGTTTCACCAGCTTCTGACAATTTTGAGTATGTCGTGGGTTTGTTTTATTCCGACATTCAATATGACCGAGATTTTGCTCGCGGGCCTATTTTTTCCGCCGACTGGGTTGCTGAAACAGGCACCGAGTCCCTGGCGATGTATGCGCAGGGTACCTGGAGCATTAGCGAACGGACCGATATCACCGCAGGCCTTCGACTTAATCGAGAAGAAATTTCTCACGATTTTGACAACGCGCTGTCGGGCTTGCGTTTTAAAGGCGATGACAAGGAAAACGCGACGCCAGGGAAGGTCAGTATTCAACACTATAGCAGTGACGATTTGATGTTGTTCGCTTCTTTCTCGGTTGGTTATAAAGGCCAGGGATACGATATTTCCTCTAGTTTCCGTCAGAGTACTTCGGATAACCCCGTCGGATCTGAGGATTCCACGTCTTTTGAATTTGGCTTTAAAGGCACTTTCCTTGACGGTCGACTGCAGTTGAACCCGACCATTTTCTTTGCAAGTTATGATGATTTTCAGGCGCAGCAGGCACGTATCGTCGATGGTGTGATAGAACTCGGGATCACCAACGTAGGTGAATTGGAAACATGGGGTGTTGAAGTTGATTTCCAGGCACTGATTTCTGAGAACTTGCGGCTAGTGGGCGGCTTCGCTTACGTTGATGCTGAAATTAAATCTTTCTCCGGTGCGGATTGCTGGACAGGACAAACTAACTCGCTGGGATGTTCGACGGATGCGGCAACTGGCAGAAACTCACAGGATCTCGGCGGAAAAGATTTGAATAATTCACCGGACTTTAAGATGACGCTTAGTGCCGAGTACTTTCAGCCGCTGACCAGTATGCCATTTGATGGTTTTTTCAATCTATCATATCAGTACCAGAGTGACGTAAACTTTTCGCTTCTGGCTGACCCTGGTTCAGAGCAGGATGGTTACGGTGTGTTGAATCTCAGCATCGGCCTTGTCGAGCGCGAAAATCAGCGATACGAAATCACCTTGTTTGCCAACAATGTCACGGATGAAGAATTTGTTACCGGTCTTGGTAACGTTGGTGGACTATGGGGCGGAACACCGGTCTACGCTCAGGTAGTTCCTCGAGGAGCTCAAACTTATTCGGGAATCGAGGTAGGATTCAATTTTTAAAAGATGATCGGGTATCATTATGCAGCGAAGAGATTTTCTTTATCTGACATCGGGAGTGGTGCTTTCATCGGGGTTCCTCGGATCCTGTAGTCAGCACCTCGTTCGACAGGAGACTCCGGAGATCAGCAAGCTCGAGAATATCGGCTTACAACTTTCGACAGTCACCTCGATGATGATAAAAGATTTCGAGGGCACCCTGGCCAGGGTTGCAGAGATTGGTTACGACCAGGTTGAATTTTCTGCCATGGGGTTTCTTGGACGAGAGGCCAGTTACGTGCAGCAACTGCTGACGAAAAATAACCTCGGTGCCCCTGTCGGCAGAATTACCCCGGTTTTGCCGGAAGGGTTCCAGCAATTGCCACGGGCTGACGCGTTCCAGGTTTTTCGTGAGCGCAGTAAACCTGAATTTCTTCTGGAGAACGTGAACAACTCTATTGGTGACGCAGAGTATCTCGGGCAGAAGTACCTGAATTTACCGGCGATGATGCCCGAACACTTTGCGACGATGGATCAGGTGAAACGAAATATTGATCTGTTAAACCAGGCGGGTGATCGTTGCGCAGAACACGGCATCTTGTTCGGTTATCATAATCATAACTGGGAACTCACGCCGATTGATGGTGTGGTGCCCTACGATTTGATGCTGGAGCAAACGGATCCCGGGAAAGTTGGGTTTCAGATGGATGCTTATTGGATCGTAAAGGGTGGAGGCAATCTTGATGATTACCTAACGAGGTTTCCTGATCGTTTCCCGAGCTGTCATATGAAAGATATCGATACGAAAGGTGATTTTGCTGATGTCGGTGATGGGGAGATTGATTTCCCTGCCTTCACTCGTAAGGCGATTGCCCAGGGTGCAAAGCACTTTTTTGTGGAGCGGGATA
>JABGVY010000034.1 GCA_018645845.1 Gammaproteobacteria bacterium
AGAGGTTTTCAAAAACCATTCCTTCTTTGTGCTCTTTTTCGGCATGGTGCTGAGTGTTTTCATACTGTCCGTAGAGGCTGTGTTCAATCCTTTTATGGGTTTTCATTTTTGGGGGATGACCACCGAGCAACTGGCTTATATCCCTGTCGGCATGTTCGCCGGGTTAGTTTTTTCGGTGGTTTTGGTTCCGATACTTACCCGGCGCTATGACAAAAAGCCAACACTGATCGGCTGCGCGGCGTTAACCATCGTAAACATCAACGCCCCCATAGTGCTGACGTTGTTTGAGGTTAGCTGGTTTCCCGAGCCTGGTTCTAGCGGTCTTTTGCTGGTGCTGATTATTAGCAGCGGAATTACCACGTTGCTCGCGCCTATTGTGTTTGCGACCCTGAACTCCATGTTTGGAGACATCGCAGATGAGCATGAACTTGATGTTGGGGAGCGAAGAGAAGGGGTTATATTTGCTGCCAGGTCATTTGCCAATAAGGCATCGGCATCGATAGGTCTGGTGGCGGGAGGGATTCTTCTGGATTTTATTGCGTTCCCGAGAGGAGCATTAATGGGTTCAGTTCCTGCTGAAATTGTCTGGCAACTCGGTTTCATTGCCGGTCCGGCGACGTCTGTGTTTACGCTTGCCGGGTTGGCGTTGTATGTCCGGTATCGTATAGATCGCAAGCGGCATGCGGCGATTATACAGTCTCTGAGGGCAAGGGTTGCCAAAGGAGACCACGCTTAACTCCGTTCTGTTCAGCTCGGATTCACTCTCTGTTCAGCTTCCAGGGGCTAACTTAGTGGCATCTAGTTATGGAGTTAGTGAGATGATCAGAAAAGTAATGTTTATTTGCTTACCATTGCTCCTGGTGAGCTGTGCCAATGAACCTATCGTTGATCGTCGTGGTGTCGATGAAGCGCAGTACCAGGGTGATCTTGCTGAGTGCCGGTCGTACGCGTATCAGGTTGATACCGCCGGAGAAACGGGGAAGGCTGCCGCTATTGGTGTGGCGATCGGAGCATCTGTTGGCGCGCTTTTAGGTAACAGTCAAGATGCCGAGCAGGGTGCAGGGGTTGGTGCGGTCGCCGGCGGCGCAAAAGGATTCCGCAAAGCGGAGCATCGAAAGGAAAAGGTACTTTATCGTTGTCTGAAATCCCGGGGTTATCACGTGTTCGGATAGCGCCAAAAATCAAAGGTTTCGCCGCTCCCGATATTGCGACTTGCGGCGCTACCCAGTAATGGCAGATCCGATCTGGGACGACTCAAAGTGTGGTGCTGTTTCTGTTAGTGGCTGGTGTTTCTCTTAACTAACTGCTCTTAGGGCGTAAAGGACTCTGCCGGTGGCACACAGAATCCCTTCATCGTTTTTTATATCCACGTGTATTGTGCAAAGTTGTCTGCCGCGCTTGATGACCTTGGCTTCCGCATCAATCCAACTACCGTGCGCCTGTCGCAGGTAAGTAATTTGCAGATCGGCGGTGCCGGCGGGCTCGCTGCCTGATCTGATGTTGGTGAATACAGCAGGCACAGCGGCCATGTCGATCATGGTTGAAAGCACGCCACCGTTGACGCTACCGCCGATGCCCGTAGGTGTATTGGCGTGGATGTTAAGTCGAATACGGGCGTAGTCTTCGCGGGTTTCCTCGAGCGTTAAGCCAAGGTATTGATGAAAAGGATCACTGTCAAAATCGAAGGGATTATCAACCTTCATGATTCCACCACGCGGTATCTGAAAAGGCTCGTAGATCCAGTTCATGGGTCCAGACTGAACGGTGTTGATTTGCGATATGAAAGTAGGTGTCAGCTATTTTTTCGGGCAGCATTAAGCCGTCATGATCGCCACCCCGAGATTCCCTGAGTTCTTTAAATCGTTCTTCTCCTAACATCTTCCCGAGTGTGTCGGGTGCGTCGACTGCTCCGTCGATCAGGATGTGCGCAACATGAATTCCTTTGGGTGAAAATTCGGCGTTTAGTGTCTGGCACAACATCCTTCGCCCACCCATGGCCGCAGCGTGAGAGTGCTGCCCCCTGTTCCCGCGCATGGCAGAGGTGGCAGAAGTCACCAGAATGGTGCCGTGACCGCGTGCTTCCATCAACGGAGTCAGTGCATAGGCAAGTCGATACAGGCCAAACGTCCCAAGGCGCCATCCCATTTCGAATGTTTTATGCGGTGTTCCAGCCAATGGGCGATTGCCTATCTGCGCACCCAGATTGTAGATAACCACCTCAATCGGGCCCACGTCGGCTTCGATGCCTTGCACCATGTCTTCGATGGCATTTTCTTCGATGGCGTTCAGCAACCGGCCAGAAGCGCTGCCGCCAGCCTCTGTTATCTGGCTGACCAGCTTGTTAAGCCCTTCCTCATCGCTTCGGCGACATAGAAACGAGTGATATCCTTGCAGCGCGAATTTCTTGGCAACATTGCCGCCGATACCGGCGCCCGCGCCAATGACAAGGCAGACAGGTTTGGTCATTGTGGTTTCCGTTTGTTGTGAAAATAGTGTCGGGTAGCATAGGGTTTCGTCTTAAAACATGCAAAGTTGCGGTGACTAGCGCCGCAGCCACACAGCGTGATGTGTGCCGTCCTGGTTGCCTACGATAGTGCCCTTACGCAATTATTTTCAAGCTTGTGTTCTTTGAGCCTATTTCGCGCCAGCATCAGTTTTGTTGCAAGAGAAGGG
>JABGVY010000343.1 GCA_018645845.1 Gammaproteobacteria bacterium
CACCCGCTTGAGCCGCTGCGCCCAGGTCATCGAGTAGGCCTTTGGTTTCGGGTTTTCCTGTTCTTCTATTGGCTTTTGTGGAACGACGTATTCACGCAGTTTGCTGTTGGGGGAGAACACCCCGTGAAAGCGAGTTAGGTTGCGGGCGATACTGGCCGCCACTCTCACCCGGCCGTACCGGCTTCAGTTCTTCGGCGAGTGGTGCTGTTCTGATCGCAACCCGAGACTTTCTGCCACCTGAGCGTCTGGGCATCGGGGCCTCCTGCTTTTTTTCGTCCAATCTTTACCGATTCTGCTCCCAAGCGGTGCCAGTAACAAGCCATGCTGATACCTGTTGGCAGATGAGTGGCCATTCGGCTTTGGGTTCTTCGGTATGTTTGGTGCTGGTGGTGAAGGGGTTATGGTCAGCGATGCCCGAAACCTGATGGCAAGCATGGTGGCAACAATGAGGCGTTGGCAGCATAGGTCGTGGACTTTAGTTGAAAAACTGGTTCTCGCCGCAGGGCGTCTTCAAGGCAATGACAACATTTCGGGCCCTAAATCGCAGCCAGTAAGGTCAACCCTGTTCCCGCGATGACGGCCGCAATAAGTGCATAGGGAATTTGAGTAAGCGCGTGTTCCATGACACCACAACCGCTACCCTGAGCGGAGAGTACCGTTGCGTCGGAGTAAAAGCAGGCGTGGCTGCCGAAGGCGCTGGCGGAAATAAGCGCGCCAATAGCCAGCGGAGCGTCGACGCCGACACTTTCTGCCAGCGGCAGGACAATGGGGATGGCAATGGCGAACACGCCCCAGCTTGAACCGGTAGCGAACGAAATCAGCGCCATCGTGATAAACACCACCAGCGGCAATAACGTTGCAGTCATGTAGGGCGTCACACCCTCGATGACAAAAATGGGCAAGCCGAGGCGGTCGTTAACCTCCTTGAACATAAAGGCTACCACCACAATGGTTAGAGCCGGCACCATGATTTTGATACCCTCCAGTACTGCATCAAACATCTCGGTCCAGGTTAGCAGGCGTTGTACGCCATATAGCACTATGGTTGCCGCCACGGCCATGGTTATACCGATCTGTACATCCAGGTCATACCAGATACTAAAGCCCAGCATGGCAACCACAGGCAGCAGGAAGTGATATATCCTGACTCGGCCGCTGTCTTCAATCTCTTCTACCGCGAACTCATTTTGGTGCGTTGCGTTGCCATTTGCAGTTGCTTTGGCTTGAGCGGCTTTCATCATACCCAGCGCTGGAATACGGCCGGTGGCTACCAGCGGCACCATCAGCGCGGCAATCAATGGGTAGAGCATGTAGGGTATAGAGCTGATGTACAAAGCCAAGCCTTCGCCAGGTTCGGCGACATCTGATACCTCCAGCACACCTGCGAAAAACACCGCCCATGTAGATACGGGTACCAGTACACATATGGGAGCCGCAGTGGAATCGACCACGTAAGCGAGCATCTCGCGGGAGACACGAAACTTGTCGGTAACTTTGCGCATAGCCGAACCGACCGCCAGTGCGTTGAGGTAATCGTCAATGAAAATCAGCAAGCCCAGTAGCCACGTGTAGAGTAGGGCGCTGCCGGCACTCTTTGCCTTTGAAGCAAGCGCGTGGCTGAAAGCGTTCGCCGCGCCCGCTCGCATCAGCAGCACAATCAGGCTTCCCATCAGGCCGCAGACTATGATCACCCATGCGATGGTTTCATCCATCATCACTTCGAGCAGAATGGATGAGAAATTAGCAACGGAGGCAGCCGGTTCGAGTAACAACAAGCCAGCGAACACACCTGCGAGTAACGACTCGATAGGACGCCGTATGACTACGGCGGTCGCTACCGCAACGATGGCCGGCACTAGCGACTGCCAGCTGGGATCAGTGATCAAGGTAATGTCCTCATGGATTTCAACTATTCAGTAAATCTAATATAGCTCAATAGCGCTGCTTCTTTAACTGTGCTTCGAAACCTTCCGCATGGCAGCGACGTGATGTCAACGCGCTGGAATTCAAAATAGTGTCGTTTGTTGGTCGGTCAGATCTGACGGCGGTGAGCGGTTCTGAGGATCATCCGGGGATGCCCAATCGGCCTGATTCTGCCCCAGCTTTCGGATGATGACTAAATGGTTGGTCGTACCTTTTCAGCACCCTGAAACAGAATATCTCGCATCACTTGCGTCGCCCTTTCATGATACGCCATGGTGACTGGATCAAAATCTGTAGTTGAAGATAGGCAGTATAAACCACATTTTCCGAGGAACAGTGTGTAATGTGATTGCTGAATCACGTGACCACGCCCAACTACAAGCCGCAACCAGGAGTACAAAAAATGCCCATATCAAAAAAACTTCAGCTCGATGACGAGCAGATCGAGGAGATTCTCAGGGCACAATGGAACTGCAGGATTGCCACTATTGGCCCCGGCAGCCGGATCAATGTGACGCCCATGTGGTTTGGTTGGGCTGGTGGTCGAGTGTATATCTACGGTCGTGGCCAGAAGGTAGTGAACATTCGACGCCAACCCGAATGCACCATCATTGTTGATCGAAACGAGAAGTATCCAGAACTGCAGGCGATCATGATGCAAGGCCAGGCGCATATCCTGGAATCAACTGATGCTGAGGCGGATGATCCGCACCTTGCTGAAGCCAGGATTCACATGGGGCAGAAATACAATGGCGGTCATGGCAAGGTGAAAGTCGACGAGCCACCACCCAACAGTGCGACCGCTCGAGGTCGCAACGGACGCTGGATGGTGTTCGTCCCCGATCGACAGCTGACATGGGACAACTTCAAGCTGCAGGGTCTATAGCATCCGGGGCAAGCTGCAGGGCTATGCCCCACGTCACAAGTATCCTTTGCCTGTCGATGTGTAGGAAAGCAGAAAAGACCGCTCTCGATCAATGTCATTTAGTATTGGCTGTATCATCAAGTCTGGAAGTAAAGACTTTAGCGGCGGTTAATGCGCGTGACTGCGAGTTTGATTTAAGGGGTTGGATGATGCGTGGTTTCGAGTAAAAGCATCTAAAATCAACTGGAACTGATCTGGAAAAGTAATAGATACTGTTTTTAACGAAGGTGTATTTGGGGTGCTTAAATGTCTTCAATTTTGTCTACTGCTCCTCATCGGTTTCTCAAGAAAAGAGAGATAACAAGGGCTGTAGAGCTTTTGGAGACTGTAGTTGGCGGAGAGGGTGGGATTCGAACCCACGGATAGTTTCCCATCTCTGGTTTTCAAGACCAGCGCCTTCGGCCGCTCGACCACCTCTCCAGACGATGCGCAATATACTCGATTCATTGCTTGTTGTTAAGACATGATG
>JABGVY010000380.1 GCA_018645845.1 Gammaproteobacteria bacterium
GTCTTTCACCGATTAAGGCAATGAGTTATTCACATTGGGTGGGGTCAGATCAAAAACCAGCCCGATTGTTATCCGGCAAATAAGGGGCGAAATTGGCGTTCTGTAACTTGTTGTTTTTTATAAGTTTCTTGAAAAGTGGTCAAAAAACGACCAATAGGCAACAATCGTTGGGAGTAGCTGATTTTTAGCTGCGGAGTGACTTATCACCAGAGTTATCCACAGAAAATGTGGAAAACTTCATAGCACTATCGGGTAACGTCGCTTGCACCAATATGGTGCGCTGGAACCTGTGATACATTCTCGTCCGTTGATAGAGAGTTCAGGATCCACCGCTAAGAATTAACGACCCGGGGAGGCATGGCATGAGTACAGATATAGGGGGTGTTCAGGTTAATGGGCACTTCGATGAACATTTTGCTGGTACGGTGGAGCAGTTCGCTCGAAATTTCAGGAATGGCGCCGATATTGGCGCGAGTTTCGCCTTGTCGAAAGATGGTGAATTTCTGGTGGATATCTGGGCTGGCCACTTAGATGGAGACAAGCAGCAGCCATGGAAGGAGGATACGATTGTTAATGTCTATTCTTCGACCAAGACGGTCTCTTTCCTTTGTGCGCTAGTGCTTGCCGACCGTGGGCTACTCGATTTTGATGAGCCTGTTGCCACTTATTGGCCTGAATTTGCCCAGAGCGGTAAGGACAAGGTGCTCGTGTGGCACCTGATGAATCACGCGTCGGGCCTCTCGGGGATGGATGTTCCTGTGACGTCTGAAGATATGTACGATTTGGAAAAAATGACAAGCCTACTGGCAGCCCAGAAACCTTGGTGGAAGCCGGGTAGCGCGACCGGTTACCATGCGCTAACCCAGGGCTATCTGATTGGCGAGGTTGTACGCCGGGTAACAGGCAAAACACTGGGTAAATTTATGCGTGAAGATCTGGCCGAACCGCTGGGCGCGGATTTCTTCATAGGCGTCCCGGAATCGGAATTTGATAGAATTGGGCACCTTTTTGTGCCGCCGGGCACGAATGAAAATAGTCTCGAGGTCAACAGTGACCCGAATTCGATTGCCTATCGAACGTTTTCTAATCCTGCACCTGTAGCGGAAGACTCCTGGACTTCGGGGTGGAAAAAAGCGGAAATTCCTGCGGCCAACGGGCATGGTAATGCGCGGTCCCTGGTCCGTTTGCAGACACCACTCGCCTGCGGTGGCTCTGCCTTTGGTGTTGACCTGATATCTGAAAAGACGGCGAGATCAGTAATGCTGCCAAGAATCGATGGCCATGACCTCTGCTTGAATGTACCGCTCACATTTGGACTTGGATTTGGCCTCAACCGTGGCCCCATTCCGATCTCACCCAACGAGAACGCCTGTTACTGGGGTGGCTGGGGGGGATCTAGCGTGCTGGTAGACCAGGATGCACGGGTCGCCATGTCTTTCGTGATGAACAATATGTTCTCGGGCCTTCTTGGTGACACCCGGTCGTTCCTGATTAGGCAGAAAGCCTATGAGGATCTGGGTCGTTGATCGAGTTCATCGTTCGAGCACGCTCCGCCCCGGTAGCCGCTGACCGTTTTCTTGAGGCTATTGGGACAGGAGTTGGTGTGGAGTATTTGGCTGATATAGTTCGACACGCTATTTTTGTGAGCCAGGGTCACCGGAAGAACACAAAAGCCACTCTGGTGCTCGAAAAAAGTCAGTTTTATTCGAGAGTCGTGGAACTTGACGGGTCTATCCTTGGTTCCCTGCCGGACTTGCATGAACGGGCGCTGCTTCAGGTGATAAGCGACGCGCTCAGGGCCGCGGCCAGTCTGGAGAAAAACGAATCTGTTTGCGACGGTCGTGGCATCAAAGTGACGGCCATGAGCTTTGAACACCTGGTTAAGTCCCGCGCAGAGGAACAGCTAGTCTACGTCCTGGATACCAGTGGGCAGGACATCAGAAGTGAGCAATTACCAGAAGATGTTGTGTTTGTGATGACTGACCACACACCTATGCCCAAGAATACCTACAAGTCTATGGCAAGACAGGGTGTCCGCAAGCTATCTCTGGGTCCAATAATGCTGCACGCAGCGCAATGCGTGACGATTATTCATAATGAATTGGACCGACAGCCCTGAGCGCTGCTTACGATAACCTGGAGGGGTTCGTACACGGAGCGCAGAGCTTGGCTGTCAATTGGATGACCATAAACAGCCCTGAGCGCTGCTTACGATAACCCGGAGGGACTGGTTCACGGAGCGCAGAGCCTGGCGGTCTATTGGACGGCCATAAACAGCCCGGCTCGCGATGAACTCAACAGGCCTGCTAACCGTACATCTTATAAGGGCGGCTGATTCCTCTGCATTTTGCGGTACGCTTGCTGGAAGCTACGCCATTGTTTGCCTTTGGTGATTAAGGAATAATCACACTCCTTTTGAATTTTTGAGAATCTAGATATGTCAGAGTCGGTGGAATCCATAGCAATCCTGGGTGGAACAGGAGACCTAGGTGGTGGTCTTGCGCGCCAGTGGTCAAGAGCAGGATACAAAATAATGATTGGATCGCGCACCGTTGAAAGGGGTGAGGCGGCAGCAAAGGACCTGCTCGATGAATTCCCTGACCTGAACGTTACCGGTCATGAGAACCTGGAAGCTGCTAGAGCAGCGGATCTGGTGGTACTTACTGTGCCATTTGAGCATCAGCTCAGTACACTCGAGACAGTAAAACCTGGTCTGGTGGGGAAGGTTTTGATCGACGTCACGGTCCCATTAATGCCACCGAAAGTGGGTACAGTGCAACTGCCTGAGGCCGGCTCTGCTGCTGTGCAAGCGCAGAACTTTCTGGGTGAGGACATTTTTGTTGTCTCCGCATTCCAGAATGTGGGCGCGATGCATTTACAGGAAGATCATGCGATCGCCTGCGATGTGCTTGTGTCGGGTAACAAGAAAGTGGCCAGAGAAACGGTTATCAAATTGGTTGAAGCAGTTGGCCTGAAGGGCTGGCACGCAGGACCGCTGGCAAATGCTGCTGCGGCTGAAGCGCTGACTTCCATCCTTATTACAATCAACCGCCATCACGGTGTCGAAGGTAGCGGCATTGTGATTACCGGTGAACCGACCAAATAATGAAACTTACTTTTATTGGTGTGGAAGGTATCCCCATGGTTGAACCGGGGGACGATCTTGTGGGGCTAATTGATGAAGCGTTGGCTGCAACGGGTGAACAGCTCCTTGCGGACGATGTCATCGTCATCGCCCAGAAAATCATTTCCAAAGCAGAAGATCGCTACCTTGATCTGCGAACCGTGACACCAAATGAAGAAGCAATACGTCTGGCCGAAGAAGTAGACAAAGACCCAAGAAAGGTTCAGGCGATACTCGACGAATCAAACGAGGTAGTCAGGCAGCGACCTGGCGTACTCATCGTGGAGCAGAGAAGTGGGTTCGTGCAGGCCAATGCCGGCATTGACCAGTCCAATATCCGTTTGGGTGATGGCGATCCCGACGACCTATGCCTGCTATTACCCATTGATTCTGACGCAAGTGCTCAGCGGCTTCACACCACCATTCGTGAACGCCACAATCTTGAGGTCGGCATCATCATCAATGACTCTCTTGGCCGGGCCTGGCGAATGGGCACCCTGGGGCTGGCGATAGGTGTGGCTGGATTTACCGCGCTTGAGGACTATATCGGTGGGCATGACATTTTCGGTCGCGAATTACTGGTAACTCAGGTAGCCGCTGCAGACGAAATGGCAGCTGGTGCGTCACTCGTGATGGGACAGACGACTGAAAAGACGCCGGTCGTTATTGTGAGGGGTTACAAACCCAGGGAGCCTCAAGAGGCGAACCGAAGGGGCGTGCAACCCCTTATAAGGCCAAAAGAAATGGACATGTTCCGCTAGGCGGACCTAATGGAAACTCCTCACTCCAATCATTACCTTGCGCTGTCCGGCGGCGTAGGCGGCGCCAAGCTCGTTCTCGGCCTGTCGTGTGTCCTCGCGCCCGATCAGATGACCGTTGTGGCAAATACGGGAGATGACTTTGAGCATCTCGGCCTGAATATCTGCCCGGATGTAGACACAGTGCTGTATACACTCGCGGACTGGAACAACAAGGAGCTTGGTTGGGGTCAGGCGGAAGAGAGCTGGAATTTCCTGGGGGCGTTAAAACGCCTTGGCGGCGAGGATTGGTTTAGTCTTGGTGATCGAGACATGGCGACGCACATCCTGAGAACGCAATTGCTTGGTGCTGGCGCCTCTCTTTCTGAGGTCATAGAGCAACTAAGTGCGAAAATGAATATTGCTCATCGTATTGTACCCATGACCGATGAGCGGGTTCGGACCCAGGTGCATTGTACAGATCAGCGTACGCTGTCATTTCAGCACTATTTTGTCCGTGACAGGTGCCAACCCGAGGTAACCGGGTTCGAATTCTCTGGTATAGATAAGGCCCGCCCGAGCGCAGGGTTTTCTGCTGTGCTGGCAAGGCCGCTCTCAGCCGTCATCATCTGTCCTTCCAATCCATTTGTTTCTGTGGCGCCGATTCTTGAGATACCCGGAGTGGTGGCTCAACTGCGAGCGGCGAGGGTGCCGGTGGTTGTGATTTCTAATATAGTCGGGGGCGAAGCGATTAAGGGTCCTGCAGCAAAGATGATGAGCGAACTGGGTATGCCTCAGACAGCGCTGGGTGTGGCCCAGCACTATGTTGAGCAATACGGAGACCTGGTGAAGGGGTTCGTGCTCGACACTGCCGATGCTGCCCTGGAGGAAGAGGTTGGAGCGCTTGGGCTCGCAACTATCGTGACAAAGTCAGTCATGTTAACGTTGCATGATAAAACTGAACTCGCAAAACAGACCCTGGCGTTCGCAGCAACTCTGGAAGGCTGATCATGACGACTAGCGCCGTTATTCCAATTAAACAACTTGAAGATGCGAAACAGCGTTTATCCGGTTTGTTGAATGCGGATGAACGAAGGCGATTGTTCCAGGCAATGGTTGGGGACGTTTTGACGGCAGTTGAAGCCTGTATCTACATAGATGACATTGTGGTTGTCACTGATGACCAAGAGGTCGCGGCGCTGGCTAGAGCTTTTGGTGCAGAAATTCGCCCGGAACCAGCGACGCCGGGTTTGATCGAGGCCGTTACAGAGACAGGAAAACAACTCGCTGCCGAAGGCGTAGATCGCATGTTGTTTTTGCCGGGTGATGTACCGCTGGTGACGCCAGAAGAGTTGGAAGTCGTATTGGAAGGATTTGGGGTGTCTGATCAACCCGAATTTATGATCGTCCCTGCATCGGACCTGGGTGGGTCGAACTGCGTCGCGTGTAGCCCCCCGGACTGTATGTCGTTTGGCTTTGGGATCGACAGCTTCAGGAAACATCTGGGTCTGGCGAGGGATCGTGGTATAGATCCGCAGGTGGCAAAACTGCCAGGCATTGGCCTGGATATAGATACACCGTCAGATATTAGCGAACTGATGGCGGAAGTTGAGCGCAGTGCGCAGGAACGGGGCGAAAGCCCCATTTATAGTACCGTTCAATTTCTCGAGGAAATTGATATTAAACAGCGGCTCAAAGAAGAGTTAGCCAACATTGGCTGAGCAAATTAGTTTGAATAATACGGATTGCAGATGACGCAAGGACACGAAAAACTACTGGTGGAATCATCGAGTCGAAGGCTAGATGATGATGAAGTCCTGAGCCTGGCCGGCTTTGATGACACACGTTCCCTGATGTCGGTTGCAGGTGCCATCCGTGACGTTGGTCACCAGAACGCGGTGTCGTACTCCCGCAAGGTATTTATTCCATTAACACACCTTTGTCGGGATGTTTGTCACTACTGCACATTTGCCCAGGTGCCAAGAAAACTAAAAGCACCTTACCTGACACCTGATGAAATACTCAAAATTGCGCAGGATGGAGCGAGGGCCGGCTGTAAAGAAGCGTTATTCACCCTGGGCGACAAACCCGAGTTGCGTTACAAAGCGGCCAGAGATGGGCTTAAAGAGCTGAAGCAGGAATCGACGCTTTCCTATCTTCGCGATATGGCGCAAATGGTTCTCGATGAAACCGGTCTTTTCCCGCACCTTAACCCGGGGCTGATGGCCGCCGATGAATTGGCAGAGATGCGCAAGGTGTCCATCTCTATGGGTATCATGCTTGAGAGTGCGTCCGATCGACTAACTGAAAAGGGAATGCCTCATTACGGGTCTCCTGACAAGGTGCCCGCTCGGCGCATTGAAACACTGAGGCTGGCGGGTGAAGCAAAAGTACCTTTCACTTCGGGCATCCTGATAGGTATCGGCGAAACTCGCTTTGAGCGAATTGAATCACTGCTTGCGCTGCGTGCTGCGAATGAGCCCCATGGCCATATCCAGGAAATCATTATTCAAAATTTTCGGGCCAAAGCCGAAACACTGATGGTAAATGCGCCAGAGCCCGACATGAATGAGCTGCTGTGGACTATTTCGCTGGCACGAATCATATTTGGGGCAGGGATGAATATCCAGGCACCACCGAACCTTAGTCCTGGCATCTTTGAGCAGATCGTTGATGCTGGCATTAATGATTGGGGTGGTGTTTCTCCTGTAACGCCAGACTTTGTTAACCCGGAAGCACCCTGGCCA
>JABGVY010000033.1 GCA_018645845.1 Gammaproteobacteria bacterium
CGTTTTTGCTCACAGAGGGAGATAAGAAGTGCAATTTGATGAAGTCCTACTCGGCCGCCGCAGCATTCGCGGTTATAAACCCGACCCGGTACCAAAGGCACTGATTAAAGAAGTCTTAGCGCTGGCTATACGTTCTCCGTCGTCGATGAACACACAGCCGTGGAGTTTTAAAGTCGTTTCCGGCGAACCATTGGACCGCATTCGCGCCGGTAACACGGAACGTAATCTTGCAGGTGTGCCGCATTCGCGTGAATTTCGTATTGGCCAGGCATTTGCGGGGCAACATCGTGACCGTCAGGTTGGGGTTGCCAAGCAATTGTTTGCTGCCATGGGTATCGCGCGTGAAGATAAAGAGGGACGCCAGGATTGGGTACTGCGCGGTTTTCGGCAATTTGATGCGCCAGTTTGTGTGATTATCACCTATGATCGCGACCTGGCAGACAGCGATGACACTGCTTTTGACTGTGGCGCAGTCACCACTGCACTGGTCAATGCGGCCTGGTCGCGTGGCCTGGGTGCGGTGATAAACAGTCAGGGTATTATGCAGTCTCCGGTGGTCCGCGAGCATGCGCAGATTGCTGACGACCAGGTGATCATGAAGGCTGTTGCGCTGGGCTGGCCGGACGACAGTTTCCCGGCAAACGCGGTGGTCTCGGAACGCAAGAGCGTTGAAGAAGCTGCTTCTTTTCTAGGCTTTGAAGACTGAGTGCCCATTAGGGGGCACCTACCACCTATTGATCGTATCCCTGTGACCATTGATGGTGTTGTCCTGGTCGCTTTCAGGATAAGACTTACTTGATGAAACCTTTTCGTTTTGGAGTGCAACGGTCAAAACATGTTTTTTTATTGCTCAAGCCAACTTGTTGAGCTGACCGTTGTATTCATCTAACGTTTTATGAAAATTGCGGACTCCTACTTCCTGGTCATCGCCAGGCAGTTTTTTCTGCTTGAAGGCAGCGTTCATGGCGGCCCACTGACGATTAAATTTTTGGGTGTCCTGATCGACTACATGAGCAAAAGCAAAGCGTGCTAACAATACGTACAATCAGGGTTTTGGAGTCAACTATCATGAGGGTGTTGTCATGAATATTGTCCAGCCAGAATCCATTGGTCTCAGTTCTAAGCGATTAACAAGGGTCAGTGGCTGGTTAGAGCAGCAAATGGACGAAGGCCGTCTCGCTGGCGGTAGCGTGCTGATCGGTCGGCGTGGTCAGGTAGGTTACTTTGAGACAGCAGGCGTTGCAGATCTGGACACCGGCGAAGCCTTCTCAAGGGAAGCGATTGTTCGCGCCTATTCGATGACAAAGCCCGTCGTAACTGCCGCGGCAATGATGCTCTATGAGGAAGGTTGCTTCCAGTTAGATCATCCAATTAGTAACTATTTGCCGGAGTTCACCTCGCCAGAAGTCTGGGCGGGTGGCGAGCTTGCGAACACTGTGCCCGCAGAGTCACCTATCGCTGTTTGGCATATTATGAGCCACACGTCAGGACTGACTTACGGTTTTATGCAGGCTAATGTCGTGGATGCGGAGTATCGCGCACGCGGCATTGAGCAGCCATCCTCTAATATCAATCTGGAAGAATGGGTAAAGGCACTGTCGGAGATTCCTCTGATCTGCCATCCGGGTAGTGAATGGAACTATAGTGTTTCAACCGATGTGCTCGGAAGACTCGTGGAGGTCTGGTCAGGTATGTCGCTTGATGTGTTTCTTGAAGAGCGCATTTTCAAACCGCTAGGTATGGTTGATACGGGGTTCTTCGTTCGCGCAGAAAACAAGGAACGGCTATCGGCAATGTACGGACCTAAAGTCGGTGCAGGTATGGGTGGCGTTGGACAGGTGCCGCTGAGTGAGCGCGGCGGATTGAAACTGTTGGATAAGGCGGAGGGTAGCCGCTACCTTGCGCCAGCTACCTTCTTGTCTGGCGGTGGTGGTTTGGTGAGTACGATGGAAGATTACTCCAGGTTCTGTCAGATGATGATGAACGGAGGCGAATTGGACGGCGAGAGGCTTCTGGCGCCCTCGACCATCAAGCACATGCGTTCGAACCACTTGCCGGACGGCAAAGACATGTCTCAAATGGGGCAGCCGGTTTGGAGTGAAACCAGTTACGAGGGAATCGGGTTTGGTCTTGGGTTTGCTGTGGTGATAGATCCTATCAAAGCGGCTATTGTTGCGTCTCCAGGTGAACACCACTGGGGTGGGGCAGCGAGCACTTTCTTTTGGCTAGACCCCGTTGAGGATCTTTGGGCAATATTCCTGACTCAGCTCATGCCATCGTCGACCTATCCCTTTCGGCGGGAACTGAGGACGTTGGTTTATCAGGCTGTTGTTGATTGATAGGATTAAAGAGATCCCATTACAGTAGAAGCGGGTGAGTCTTCACCTGGGAGGGCGTTTATGACCGTAAGGCGAACACTTCTGCAAGCGTTAGGTACGGCATCGTTTAAAGTGCTACGTCAGTTTGATCGTCTGGTCGGAAACGGATACTCCGGCATGACCCCAGAGGAAGCAGTTGAAGACCCGTATAAAGAATACAAATACTTTCGGGAGAAGAGTCCGGTTCTCAGGACACATACGAATCGAGGGTGGTACATATTAGGATATGAACAGGTACAGGCCGCCTTTAAAGATCCCAGATTTAGCAGTGATGTCCGCAACAACAAGTTCTTAACGCGCATGATGCGGATTGCAGCTGATGGTGCGCCGTTGCCTTTGCTCGAAGACCCTGCACTGCTCAACCTTGACCCGCCGGATCACACGCGGCTGCGGAGGTTGGCGCAGCAGGGCTTTCTCCATAAGTTTATTCAGTCACTCGAGCCGAAAATAGAATCGATTGTGCGTGAATGTCTGGGCGACTACGATCCGGCTACCGGCCGCTACGACATCGTTACGCAATTGGCCGAGCCGTTACCGGCAATTGTCATAGCGCAGTTACTCGGATTGCCCGATGAGGACTTACCGCGTTTTCACCAACTCTCCAATGAACTATTGAATCTAACAGCGTTCAGCGATGGGGAGCGTTTGTCGATAGGCGCGAACGCAAGCAACGAACTGAATGACTATTTCAAGAAAGTTGTCACCTATAAGCGCGAGAACCCCGGCCAGGACATGATCACATTACTGATAGAGGCTGAGGAAGCAGGTGATCGACTCACAAGCCAGGAACTCTACTCGACCTGCGTGTTGCTGCTGATTGCAGGACATGAAACGACGACTCGATTGATTGGCAACGGTTTATATACCTTGTTGCAGCATCCAGATCAGTTGGAGATGTTGAAACAGGATGCCGAGTTGCTTCCGAATGCCATAGAAGAAATGTTGCGTTATGAACCGCCCGTGCAAGTAATGCCCCGATTCGCCCGCGAGAATTTTGAGTTTTTTGGGCAGCAACTGAAGAAGAATCAACTTCTGGGTCTGATGATTGGCAGCGCAAACCGGGATCCTGCGATGAATCGGAACCCGGACACATTTGATATCAATCGCAAAGATATTTCCCATGTATCCTTTGGCCATGGCATTCACCTGTGCCTTGGGTTGAATCTGGCGAGGCTCGAGGCAAAAGTCGCGTTTCGGTTATTGCTGGAACGGTTTCCCGATATGACGATGGCGGAACAAAAACTTAACTGGACGCCTATCCCGCTCGTGCGCGGGGTCGATAGTCTCATTATAGAAACTAATGAGGCTGACCTTGTCGCTAATTGAACATCAGTCGAATGGTTTTTCCCAGGGCCATTTGCGCCTCAGGCTGTTTGGCTGACGTGGAATAGACTAAGATTCTGCACGACAATATGGGAACGATGGAAATAGTGCTCAGGTAATTTGATGTCGAAGTCTGTGAACAGTCGCTTCATTTCAATCAAGCAAGTCTTGCTGCCCCTGCTTGCTCACCCGCGGGTGGCATTTTTACTAAAGTGGTTTGTATACGTCTGGTTGTGTATCAACTTTTTGCAATATGTGCTGGACGATATTCTGGCCTATAACTCCTCGTTAGCGGCAGATGCCTCGCTGGCAGATATCATTCTTACCTTCCGAACTACTATCGATACCGCTGCCTGGCTTGTTCTCATCGTAGTCTTCGAGTTGGAGACTTATGCTCTCCCTGACGCAGCATTTACACGATGGCTGGATAGGATCTTCATAGCGATCAAGGGCTTGTGCTACACGTGCATCGCCTATGCCGCTTATGGGTATTTTGCCGATACCCTGGAGCTGTATGACCTGATTGCCCTTGGACATATCGATGATCTTTGCTCACTCGCGGGGCAGGGCTTGTTTCTGCAACTAGACGCAGCAGATTACTCTGAAATCTCTTTGTCCAGCTGCTCTGCTTTACATGCCGGGAGCGAGTTCTTCCAGATACGTGGCCAGACTTCTATTGTGTCGGCAAGTGAACTGGGTTCGATTCGAACGATGGGTTGGTTGGACTTCGGCAACGCTATAGTCTGGATCGTGGTGGTGATACTGATTGATGTGGAAGTCCATCTTCAGAACACCGACCAGTTCGACAGCAAGCGCCTGGCGTATGCTCGCCTGTTTAAAATGCTCGGTTATGGTTTTTTGATCGGAGCCTGTCTTATGTGGTTTTTCTACGGCTACGCGCTTTATACCTGGGATGCATTTTTGTGGATATTCGGCTTTTGGGCAATTGAACTCAACCTGGCTGAATGGGAGCAAGAGCGGGTAAAAGAATTGAGTGTAGCGCCATAACCAGGTCGCCAGCCGAGACAAGCGACAACCAGGATGGCAGAAGGCTCTGTTAGTCTGACTCTCGCCGTGCAATGCCCATTTGCTTTTGCAAATTCTTTCTAGAAAGCTGGTGCAGGCGTTTGTCGACGCCGTGGTGGGTTGAAAGGGGAACCTTCGACAACAACGCACTTGGCCATGATTCTTGTCCAGTGCAATTCCCGCTCGTAATAAATTTCCGCCACCAGTTCAGTCCCCGGTTTGCCGTAGGCCGCGTCCACATTGGCAATGGCAAAATTGGACTTGGAAGTTGGACACCAGGCGGCAGAAGTCACATTACCGACCTGTTTGTTGCCAACATAAACGAAAGCATGGTCCGCCGGTTTATTGCCTTCAATATCCAGCATGACGGTATTGTAACGAGAACCTTTCTTCTTCTCTTCCAGCAACGCTCGGCGGCCGTTAAACACCGGCTTATTCAGATCGACGAGCCAGCCCAAACCCAGTTCAAAGGGCGAGCGAGAACGACCGATACGCACGGTTTCTTCTGCGGGCACAAAATCAGAACCAGCCTGTAGGAATCCCGCTTCAATACGGGCCAGTTCATAGGCGGCTCCTCCGACCGGTCTGATGACATAGGGTTTTCCTGCGGCAAATAACTTATCCCAAAGGGTGACTGCGAGAGCTGGCTCAACCCAGACCTCGTAGCCAAGATCACCTGTAAACCCAGTACGACTCACCATTAGGGGTACGCCTTCGAAGGTAAAGTCCATGATGCCAAAGGGTTTGAGCGCTTCAAGACCCGCCAGACCCATAGCCTGTAAGCAGGAGCAACTGGTAGGGCCCTGTACAGACAGCGCAGCTACTTCGGTGGTTTCATCGACAATAGAGACGTCAAACCCCAGAGCTGACCAACTCATCCAATCCATGACATGGGTATAGGAACAAAGACGGTAGTCATTTTCCGCAAGATGAAAGATCGTGCCATCATCCATCACCTGGCCCTGCTCATCACACCAGACTGTATAACCAACACGACCCACTTTGATCTTGCTGACATCACGGGTTACCAGCCGATTTAGATAGGCTTCTGCGTCAGGTCCTGTAATGCGGTATTTAACCATCGGAGAAAGATCAAACACGCCCGTGCCACTGCGAATGGCGAAGTATTCCAGTTCCACATCGGTATAGCTTTCTGGTGTGGTGTAGCCTTTCCAGTTGGACCACTCGTTGGTTTCACAGACGGCAGCCACCCGATCATGAAACGGGGTGGGCAATAGCATTTTCAATATCCGGTCTTCCGCGCTCATGCTTTTTTCCCTCGCTGAATGATTTCCCTCGCGGCATTGCGGCCCGCTAACCCCATGACCCCGCCACCTGGGTGCGCGCCGGCGCCGCACAGGTAGAGATTGTCTACCGGTGTTGCGTACTGGGTTGCGCCGGGGAATGGCCGCATCATCATAATCTGATCCAGGCTGATTTCACCGTGATGCCAGTGACCACCAACCATGTTGTATTGAGCTTCCAGATCCGCTGGCGTCAACAACTCGCTGGCGGTGATCAACGAACGGATATCTGGCGCGTAGCTGGCTAAAACATCGATACATATTTGCTCGAACACTTTTTTGTTGTCATCCCATCCTGCTTTCAATTCATAGGGCGCGAACTGAATTGTGGCTGACAAGATATGCTTGCCTGAAGGAGCCAGGTCAGCATCGTTTACTGTCGGGATACTAATTTCCATCGTCGGCGCCTGAGAAAACTCCCCATACTTGACGTGGTTAAACGCATTTTCGAGATATTTCATGCTCGGTGCGATGACCAGGCGTTGGCCGAGTTGATCTCCGCTCAGTCCTGTGAAATCCGGTAGCGCGTCCAACGCCAGATGGAGCTTGGCGGCATCCCCTTTCATCCGAATGTTGCTGACCCGTCGAGTTGTACCCGCTTCTATGTTGCGAAAACCCACGAGTTTCTCAAAGGTTGTTTTGGGATCAGCGTTGGAGACAACGGTAGTGGCAGTCAGAGTGGTTCCGTCAGCCAGAGTCACTCCCTGGGCACTATCGGCCTTCAGGTTGATGCTGGCGACTCGCGCCCCGGTTCGAACTTCTACGCCACTGGCGGTTGCAGCAGATGCGAGTGCAGTACCAACAACCCCCATGCCTCCTTTGACCTGAGCTGGCCCATGAAAGCCATAGACCTCACCCAGGCGGCGGTAGATGTACCCAAACACGGTATTGGGGGAGCGAGGACCCATGTGGGAACCCATGACACCTTCGAGCGCCAACACAGATTGAAGCAGTTCGTCGTCAAAAGTCTCTTGCATGACGTCGTACATGTTGATCAGAGCCAGGCGAAGTAGCTCTTGCATGTCTTCCTTGCCCAGTAGCTTCATATCGATGCCCAGCTTAAGCAGGGTCATTCGATCATGAATATTGTTTTCCACTAACTTGGGCGGCCGTCGCTTGAAAGCAGTGTTCAGCAATCGGGCAAATTTCACCATTTTTGCCTGGAAGGGTGCGAAAGCAGCCTTGTCCTTCGCAGAGAGGTGGTCGCTCGTGACGACATTCCCGCTGATGGTCAGATGTTTCCCATCAGGAGACAGGCCTATCGTACTAAGGTCGCGAGCCGCGTAGTCCAAACGCAGTCCCAGGTCCTTCACGACATCCGGGTTCAGCTGGTAAAGCCAGTTAGCACAACCGGACACGGAATAACCCGGACTAAATTCCCGGGTTGACGCAGCGCCGCCCGGCACGTCATTGGCTTCTAGGACCAAAACCTTGCGGCCGGACTTAGCCAGATAGGCCGAACAAACCAGGCCATTGTGGCCACCGCCGACAACGACCACATCATAATCAGTCATCGGCATATCCCCCTGGCACGGTATTGGTTAACTTCAAGTCCATCAAAATTTCGCGTGCGGCATTTGCGCCCGGCGCTGCCATTACTCCGCCGCCCGGGTGGCTACCGGAGCTGCACATATACATACCTTTTACCGGTCCCC
>JABGVY010000191.1 GCA_018645845.1 Gammaproteobacteria bacterium
CAATGTTATCTGGCCAGGTCGGTGGCGTGGGACTGGACGTGATGCCGGAAGAACCACTTAACCTGGAGCGAAAGTTGATCCGTGCATGGCAGGGTGAGGATGAGTGGATACGAGATCGATTACTCATCACCCCGCATTCAGCTTTTTATACGCCGCAATCTCTCTACGATATGCGTACCAAGGGCATCACCGTCGCGCTTAAATACCTGCGAACTGGTAAGTTGGAAAACTGTGTGAATCAGGAATATCTGAAAAATGTACGGTCGTTAACGTAAGTAAAATGGCCTATCCCGCGGCTAGATATTCCAAGGCAAGGGTTATCGCTTTATCGTCAGGTTTGCGCAAGTTGGGTCATCTTGACCTCCAACTCGGTACTCCCTGAGCCAACTGCGGAAACCGAAGAAGATGATGACCAGGTACACAAGGAAAAGGATCATGGTGAAATAAAGCTCTCTGTCGAAGTACAGATAGAGCGATGCGCTATCGATGACGATCCAATAAAGCCAGTTTTCGAGGACCTTTCTGGCCACCATAAATGTTGCCACGACAGCGCCCCAGGTAGTAAAAGAATCCAGATAACCAAGCCGCTGTTCGGTGCCGGATAGCAGGGTGCCACTGATAAAGGTCGCGACCACGACTATTCCGATCACGATCAGGTGTTGTCTGAGGGACCAGGTGCTGATTGTTAACCCAGAACCGTCCTCGCTCCTTCCACGTTGCCACGCCCACCATCCATAAACTGCCATCCCCAGGTAGTAGACCTGTAGGACAGATTCCATGTACAAATTCACCTGCCAGAAGACGTACAGGAAGATAGCTGTCGACATGAACGCGGCGTACCAGCAGGCGATGTGCTGACGCACGGCCAGCAAGAGATAGGCTATAGCAAGAACAACAGCGATGAGTTCGAGTAGGGAGTTCTGGTGAAATTCACTCAGCGCTGAGGATAAGAAATCCGCCATCATCCCCCCATTGTTAATTGCAGGGTCACACCAGTCACCCGGGGTTCGCCATACTGGAAATAAGGTTCAGTAACATAGAATTTGCGCGGGTCGTTGCCAAAGCTGCCAAACCCGCGCACATAAAAGTCCTTGTCGGTAAGGTTTCTTCCCCAGAACGTGACTTTCCATTGCCTCGACTCAAAACCGAGGGAGGCGTTGTACAAGGTGTAGCGTTTACTCTTAATTGCGTGCCGGTCTGAAAAGTAAAAGTCATCTTTACCGTCAGCAGAAAGGCTGGCAAACCAAGGGCCCTGTTGATAATTAAAGTTCACGCTGAAGGTGTAGGAGGGAGCATGGGCCTGGTCTCTGCCTGCCAGGTCTTCACCGAACTCATTGATGAACTCGTCGAATTCTGCATCTAACCAACCGGCATTGGCGTTTATGTTGAAGTTGTCATTAACGAACCAGTTGATGTCCATTTCTGCGCCGCGGTTCGTCCCTTCCGCTGCGTTACCCAGAAAGTCAATGAACTCGGTACTCCCGTCCGGTCGAGAACGAACGACTGAACTTTTTACCTGCTGATCGTGGCGATCGTCGTAGAAGACGGCTAGTTGAAGCGTAACGCGTTCATTTGCAAGGAGGGCTTTGACACCAAGCTCGTACTCGATCAGGTATTCTTCATCAAAGGACCGAAGGTCAACATCCAGCGAGCCGTCGATGTTGAACCCTCCCGCCTTGTAGCCCCGTGAGATAGAACCATAAGCCAGTGTGTTTTCCCCGGCCAGGTATTCAAGGCTAACCTTACCGCCCCAGAATGAATCGTCAGGTGAGAATGACGATTCATTTGAATCGTCATATTCAGTGTCTCGCTCTTCCAGTCGCAAGCCGGCACTTAGTGTCGTGCGATCCGAGAGGGCGATATCGAGCTGGGTGAAAATCGCGAAGGTGTCAAACTCGTAGTCGCTCAGGAACTCTGATGGCAGGAAGGTGTATTGGCGTTGAAGCGTTTCATTTGAGCTAAGGTAATACAAACCAAGGACCCAGTCCGTCGTGTCGGCAAAAACTCGACCGGATTCGTTGGATAACAGCCTTATTTCGGCGCTGGTGGTGTCGCGCTTACGGAAGTAATGATCAGTTGATGTATAGCCCCACGGATGGATACCGGTATAAGACCAGTCCTCGTCGTAACCGTAGTCAAGGTCGGAATCCGATTGGTTCCACAGCACGTCGATGTCTATCCCGTCCAGCTGCCAGCTACTTTTGAGGGACACGTAAGCAGAGTTTTGGCGATCAAAACCAGGCTCGTCAGACAATGTGTGTCTGTTGTTGTCGAGTGAGAAAGCGTCATAGCCGTTGTCGACATCTATGAAGGCCAGTGAGAGGTTCAGGCTCCAGTTTTCTTTGACCTGCCAGGCAAATTTCGCTCTGCTGGTCAGTTCGTCGCGATCGTTTGTGGTGTTGCTGTCCTTGAAATCATTTTCAATGTATCCGTCACTTTCGTGCGACTCAAAGACAAACCGGGAAAAGAGTGTTTTGCTGATAGGCACATTTAAGACCACGCCCGCTGTTTGTGTCCCAAATTCCCCGCCGGATAGTTTGATAGAGGTGAAGAAAGCTTCGTCCGGTTCATTGGTGGAAAAGTTGATAAGCCCGGCCAGCGCATTAGCGCCATATCGTGTTCCCTGGGGGCCTCTTAGAACCTCGACCTGTTGAACGTCCATTAGCGTGGCGATGGTTCCGGCTCCGCTAAAATCGACATCATCGATGAGAACGCCAACGGAAGGGTTGACAGGGTTGACAAACTGGCTGCGCTCGCCGATGCCGCGAATCTGGAAGAATCGCGCCCGGTTGCTGCCGGAAGCAAAATTGACGTTGGGTATGATATTTATAATATCTTCGAAATGCTGCGCAGACCTCACTTCGATGACTTGTTCGGATACGATTGTCAGGCTACTGGCGGTTTCCATCGTTGTTGATTGCCGAAGGTCAGCGGTGACGACGATTTCCGGGATGTCGTTTGAATGGGTGTAGGAGGCAAAGAAAAGTAACAGCCCAGGGCTGTTGCCTAGAATAGTTTTAACAATAATGTTACCAATGGTTTTAAAGAAGCTCATGAGTCTCTCCAGCAAAATAATAAGAGACCCGGTATGGACGTAATGGGAGATGTAGCGATCATCCTTTTCCTACGCCGGTACTATCCGGATCAGGTTCTGGGGTTTGATCTCAGGTGTACTACCACCCCCAAGGAA
>JABGVY010000032.1 GCA_018645845.1 Gammaproteobacteria bacterium
ATTTATAGAAATGAGCACTGTTTTCCTCCTACTCTCCATCCTTTACGTCTGGATGGCCTGGAATCTTTATCACCCTAATTTCCATCATCCAAAAGGATCTATCTTAAGTTTCGCTGTCGGCTTGCTTGCCGGTGAACTCGGTCTGCATGTTATCTTCTGGCAGGCAATGACCGTTGCATTTTTCGTCCTTGTTGGTGCTGTATCGGGGTTTTTCGGTGCAATCGGCTTTCTGCTCTGCGCTACCTCATGGAGCGCGATAGCGTTTTACTACTACGAATCCGCGAGCGCCCAGAAAGAAGTTATTTCTGGTCTGGAAGAAGGCCTGGGAAAGCGGTTTCAAACCCAGATTGATAAAGAGTTACGACAACAATTCGCCGAGGAGCCAGACAGGGAATTAATCCGGCATCCGTTTCAACATCGAGATCCCAATGTGGAGTTGATCCGGAATGTGCACTTTGGTGATTTTGGTCAGCGACTGGATATCAGGCGGCCACGAGCCAGCAAGCCAGATGCTCAGATGCCTGTCTTGTTACACCTCCACGGTGGCGCCTGGACCTATGGCAGAAAAGATGACGGCCAGGGTATTCCGCTGATGAACCACATGGCGAAACGGGGATGGGTTTGCATCTCTAGCGCCTACCGCCTGAGTCCATCCGCTACATTCCCGGACCACATTGTAGACTGCAAGCAGGCGCTAGTATGGATAAAGGAAGAAATACGGGAGTATGGCGGAAACCCCGATTTCATTATCGTGACGGGTGGGTCAGCAGGCGGGCACCTGTCTTCACTATTAGCGCTCAGTGCTGGTCATGAAGCATTCCAGCCTGGCTTCGAGGACAAAGACACAACCGTTCAGGGGGCTGTGCCGTTTTATGGTGTCTATGACTTTACCGATGAAGAAAATCATTTCCCCCATGATGGCCTGGAAGAAATGCTCGAAAACTCCATATTCAAACTGGATATGAACGGCAACGAACAAGTATTCAAAGAAGCTTCACCACTGTTTCATATTAGCGACCAGGCGCCACCATTTCTGGTGATTCAGGGTACCCATGACACCCTGGTACCGGTTGAGTCATCGCGCGCTTTCAGCAAAACGCTTCGCAACAAATCGAAGCACAAGGTCGCCTACATTGAACTTAAGGGCGGTCAACATGCCTTCGATGTATTTCCTTCTTTGCGAAGTGAATACGTTAAATTCGGCGTGGAGAAATTCCTCGCCTGGACCTATTCTCAGTACTTGAAATCTGTCTGAGGCGTACTGACTGACAGTTCCTTATCAGTAATAAACTCAAGTAGTGCTGCCTGTCCGTTTTTTGTGGCGTCAATGCCACGGGCAATGGCGGCAACGATGTCGTTCGGGTCAGTCACCCTTTCGCCATAGCCACCGAATGCCTTCGCCATATCTGCGTAATTACCTGAGATATCCGTGCTTCGATATTTCTCTGTTGCTACCTGCATGATCGGCAGCTCAATCGCCATCGAAAAATTATTGAACAGGATCGACAATATCGGAAGGTTTTCTCGGACAGCCGTTTCAAAATCCATACCAGTGAAACCAATAGCCGCATCCCCCCAGACATTAATACAAAGCGCTTCCGGGCGCGCAAGCTTGGCACCCATCGCAAGCCCCAACCCATAACCGAGCTGCGTTGTCTTCCCCCAGCCGATATAACTAAGTGGCTTCGTGCTGACCCAGAAAGGCGTTATCTGATCCCTTGGGCTTCCTGCATCGTGCGTGATAACAGTATTATCAGGGTCAACCAACTCCATGAGCTCCCATATTACGCGATAGGGGCTAATCGGCGCTTCGTTGTTGGTCAGCTTTGGCATCCAGTCGGAAAGCCAGGCTGTCCTGATACTTTTTATTCGTTCAGGTGCTGATTCACGCGCCTTTGCCTGAGTTTTATCCAGCGTTTCCATTGCTTCACTGAGCAGTTGCAACGTGAGTTTCGCATCCCCTGTCAACGTGAACTCGGCAGGAACGTCTTTGTTCAGGTCCATGGGATCAAGTGTTGCATGAATAATTCGTTTGCCTCGCGGCATCTGGACACCAAAGCCAGTCAACGCGAAGCTACAACCGATACCGAAAATGATATCTGCTTCCTGCAGGTAAGTATGGACTGCTCTTGGGATAGAGCGACCGCCGGACCCGAGTGACAACGGGTGATCTTCCGGAAAGGCGCTCTTCCCTTCAAGGCTTGTAGTCACCGGGATATTCCATGTCTCGGCAAACGCTTTTAGTTCGTCCCAGGCCTTCGCATAGTGAACTCCCTGGCCTGCATAAATGACCGGATTTTCTGCTTCCGCGAGTACTTTTGCCACACTGGCGATGTCTGCCGGATCTGGTGCGGTTCGAGATTTAAAGCTTGGCACGTAGACAAAATCATCTGGCACCTCTTCCCGGAACACATCTAGCGGCACTTCAATGAGGACCGGTCCGCCCCGACCATTTCTCAATTGTGAAAATGCCCGGCGCATCACTTCTGGTAGCGCCTTCCCCATGGTGAGCGGTTCAGCCCACTTAGTCACATGTTGCATATTCTGGGTTGAATTGAAGTTTGGAAAATAATTCGCCAGCCTTCTCTGGTAACCGGCAGGCATCACAAGAATTGGCACAGATTCGCTGTAGGCCTGGGCGACGCCGCCAAAGGCGTTTTCCGCGCCTGGACCATGTTGCATAACAAATACCCCAATGTCATCACCGGAACTTAGGCGACTCACCGCATCTGCCATATGCAGGCCAACCCGTTCCTGGCGAACGATGATGGTTCGGATGTCGGCTTCCGCCGCTGCCTCGATAATCGGGTTCACCGGATAACCGATGATAAATTTTACCTTCTCCCGTTTTAGTACTTCCGCAATGGCATTTGCAACCAGCATTGGAACTCCTCACTATCAATTTGGACTTATCTATTAAGGCTTATCTGTTAGGTTTATCTATTAGGGCCACGGGTCATCGGATACGGCTGCCATCGCTCCAGGTCAACGTTGGGTAATACAGCCGGGTTCACACAGCTCATTGGCCATTTACCCTCCAGCACTAGTCGGACTTCTCGAGCAGCTCGCCTTCGCGTTTCCGGGCGCATCCTGTCTGTCGCTGACGCGGCATGTGGTGACAGTACAACGTTATCCATATGGAGTAATGGGTTATCAGGCTCCGGGGGTTCCTTCTCAAGCACATCCAGCCCTGCTGCAGCGACCTGCCCTGACTGAAGCGCCCTGATCAGCGCAGCCTCATCAATGGTTGGACCACGACCACAGTTAATGATGCTGACGGTGTTTTTCATGGCCGCAAACGCGTCATCGTTCAACATGGCTCGTGAAGTATCGTTAAGACCAGGGTGGATGGAAATATAATCACTTTTCTCATAAAGCTCCGACAGGGTGACCGGCTGCACGCCCTCTGCGGTCATCTTAAGTTCCGTCACATAGGGGTCGTAGGCAATGACATTTAACCCAAATGGTTTCGCCCTTCGAGCCACCGCAGTTGCCACGTTTCCA
>JABGVY010000031.1 GCA_018645845.1 Gammaproteobacteria bacterium
CAACACCCATCCCTCGAACTCTGAATATGGCGATGTCAGGTATGAGGGATCTGTCCATCATCGCCACACCACCGGCAAAAAGACTAGCGATCAAGACATTTGTCCGGCAAAGCAACGAGGGTATAGTAAAAGAAGCGATACAGCGGGAATTGATGCGTGGCGGGCAGGTTTACTACCTGCATAACGAGGTTCGTACGATTGAAAACACCGCCACCAAACTACAGGAGCTGGTTCCACAGGCGACTATCGCCATCGGCCATGGCCAGATGCGCGAGCGGGAGCTGGAACAGGTGATGTCCGACTTCTACCACAAGCGCGCCAATGTGCTTCTGTGCACTACTATTATAGAAACCGGGATCGACATTCCGAACGCCAATACCATCATCATGGACCGGGCTGATAAATTTGGCCTGGCCCAGTTGCATCAGTTACGCGGCCGCGTTGGAAGATCCCACCACCAGGCCTATGCCTATCTGCTGACGCCCCACCCCAAAGCAATGACTTCCGATGCCGTAAAAAGGCTTGACGCCATCGCGGATGCCGAAGATCTTGGTGCCGGCTTTATCCTGGCAACCCATGACCTTGAAATCAGGGGTGCAGGTGAACTTCTCGGAGACGAGCAGACTGGCAACCTGCAGACGATTGGTTATTCACTCTATATGGAAATGCTTGATCGCTCGGTGAAGGCCATCAAGGAAGGAAAGACCCCGAACCTAGACAGGCCACTAAAGGAGGGCACAGAAATCAACCTGCACTTGCCAGCCCTCATACCTGATGACTATCTGCAAGACGTGCATATGCGCCTGGTCCTGTACAAGCGCATATCCAACGCGGAAACAGAGGACCAATTACGGGAATTGCAGGTCGAGATGATCGACAGGTTCGGGTTACTTCCTGAGCCCGTGAAGAACCTGTTTCGGGTCACCACATTAAAACTGCACGCCGAAAAACTTGGCATTAAAAAACTCGATGCCGGGGGACGGGGAGGCAAAATCGAGTTCGACCAGGAGACAACGATTGATCCCGGTTCGATCGTAAAACTGGTCCAGTCAGAGCCTCACCGATATAAACTGGCAACAGCGAATCAGTTGATCTTCGATGGTAAGATGGAAGAAATCGACACTCGATTCACGAAAGTTGAATATTTACTCGAACGACTGGATAACAAGAAGGTTAACATTGCTGGTTAAACATCTCACAGCCTGCGCGTTCATGCTTACGGCGATAGCTTTCAACCCGACAGTTGCACGGGGGCAAGAACAGCTTCAAGGCTGGTACCAGATCGATGTCATTTTGTTTAAACCGAAATCCGCTGACCTTGATGAAGAGAGCTGGCCTGAAGTGACCGGCACTTACCCGGCCAACGTTACCGCCGTGACCGACGGCGACGTGTTCAAACTCTCGCAACTAGAACAACTTGAACAACTAGAACAACTAGAACAACTAGATGGGTTGCTGCCCACCGCCGTGATTGACGGAGAGCCAGAGCTCGGCACCAACGACTTTGCCTTCGAAGGACAAAGCAACCGGAACAGAAACAGACGGATGATTGAGCGTGTTACGGGTGTATCTGACGGTGACTCAAGCGGGGATTCAGACAACGGTCCCAAAGAAGCAGACAGCACTGCCAGTATGCCACCAGCGCTATCTGTCGAAGATATCATCGACACTGCATTGGCGCAGCATAGTGCGAACTCAGAAGGCGCTCTGGCATTCAGCAGCAGCGAAACTGATTCATCACTGCAGGCGATCCTGCGCAGCCTGCGACGCTCCTCAGGGTTTACCGTCCTTAGCCAACAATCCTGGGTGCAACCTATCGGGAGCGAACCAACGCCCATACTGGTCCAAACGGGACAACGATACGACGATCGTTTCGAAGTTGAAGGGACCCTGTCTTTCACACGTTCTCGTTTTTTACATCTCCAAACGGACCTCTGGTACACCGTTTTCGAACCCAGAAGCGGCGAATCCAACCCCTTCATCGCGGGATTCCAGTCGAACCTGTCTGACGAGATTCTTTCGCAGCACCCAGAGCTGGTTAAAGTTGAACGGGAGCGAGGCCAATACTTCGCTGCAAGGCAACACCCGATGTCCCAATCCCGCCGAATGCGCAGCGGCGAACTACACTACATCGACCATCCCCTGTTCGGCATCGTCGCCAGGATCAGTCAGTTTAAGCCAAAATCTGAGTAGCCCCCGTTTTTCGACTCCGGGCGATAACATCACGTTTATCGAGAAATTTCCTGATAGCGTAGGTCTAAAAAAACGTGCGCTTTGCAGAGTTTTATCCTGTGACGCGGCACTCGCTTGAGCAGAGTTCTCAGTCTATTCCGCCGCCGCAATGCGCGCAGCAATACGATCCACCATTTTACCCATGTTTCCCAGAGACATCAGTTGGCAGTATATCCAGGACAGCTCACCTGAGCGGAACAGTTGCAGCGCCTTGTCATCAGGCATCTGCAGGAGTTTCTTTTCGTCGATCGCCAATAGACCTGTCAGGCCAAATTGCTGGCCATCAACCATGTCAACTTTCGCATTGAGCGACATCAGCAGATCGTTGTCCCGCAATCGCTCAACAAAAGCCACTGTTCGAAGATGCTGCTTCTGATCTTCCTCGAGAAACTCCATCGCCTGCTGCAGTATCGGAGCGGTTTCTTCCCCTGCAAACAAAGGTTCACCTTCGTCATCATTGAAGCCTTCAAAGGCATCGTCAATGCAGACCGCCTGCTGGCCGGTCTCCCCGGCTGCAGCAAGAACGAACGGGTATCGCCGAATAAATGAAGGAATGTACCTGCCATTCCAGCCACCGTTTGCATCAACAAAAAGGTTTTCATCGTTTCGAAGCCCAAGCAACGCAACTGGAACCACCTTGTCTCCTGCCTGGGTGAAAACAATCGGGTATTCCTTCGCTGCTTCGCTAAATTCAACACCCGCCAGAATGACTGAATTGGTTTCCCTGGCAAACATGAAGCTTTGACCTAATGAACTGATCTTTTTATCTTTATGATCATTTTTATTAAGGGGTACCGGGTTTTTATAAAACAGAAGATTAGCCATTTTTTCTCTGACAGGTTAATACCCGTGGAAGCCTACCCTATTGAAACACTAGTGGCACCCGCTGGAAAACTCTCATGCCAGCCATTGGGCCGTCCGTCGCACTCAGGATTCTATCTGAGGCCCACTTTCCAGGTTGGAAACATGCAATGTCCGGGTAGGAAACGCAAATTCAGCCCCATGCCCTTCAACAATCCGAATAACCTCTAACATTACCTTTTCCTTGACCTGGTGGAACTCAATCCAGTTAACGGTTTTTGTAAATGCGTAGATAAAAAACTCAAGGGAAGAGTCTGCGAAACTGTCTAAATTAACGATCAGTGTTCGGCCAGTGTCTATATCGGGGTGGTCAGACAGCATATTTCTTACATCATCTATAATCACCTGCAACTTTTCAGCATCGTCGTATCTCAGGCCGATCGTTTCATTGATTCGTCGATTGCGCATTCGTGAAGGGTTTTCCAAAGAGATCGTGGCAAACACTGAATTGGGTACGTACAGCGGTCGCTGATCGAAGGTCCGTATCTGCGTGAGCCGCCATCCGATCTGTTCCACGGTCCCTTCAATATTCCGGTCAGGAGACCTGATCCAGTCACCCACGGCAAACGGTCGATCCATGTATATCATCAAACCACCGAAGAAATTGGCAAGCAGGTCCTTCGCCGCAAAACCAA
>JABGVY010000439.1 GCA_018645845.1 Gammaproteobacteria bacterium
GGAATAGCTCAGGAATCGACCGGCCTTGAAACTCAATGCGTCGTTTACGCCATAAGTAAAAAAGGCTTGCTCGACGTCGAACTCCTCGCCATCCCCATCGTCCTGGTACTCCAGGTCAACCTGAGCCGAAAGGCCAGAACCGAAGTCAAACAAAAGGTCGATCTCGAATTGGTCAAAACCGCTATCCGTTGAACTGTCCCCGCCGTCAGGTTCTACTCGTACGGTGGACATGTCGATAAAACCAGTCACACTCAGCTTTTCACTAAGATCAAAACCGTCTGAGTAAGCATTCGGTGATAAAGAAAGAATCGCTGTGGTAGCAGCTGCTGTAATTGTTCGATATAAAAAATGATTTGGCATAGCCAACCCCTTGTTTAGAAAATACGTTTGATGTCGAGACGCCTTGCCCATCGATGACGACCTAACTTTTAAATGTCGAGAGCTGTGATGCAGAATTCATGCCAAGATAAATGTGCCCGTTTTGCCTCGTCTATGCAGTCACCGCTCCCCAACAGGCACCGCCGGTTGCACCAATACGGCACACAAGACGCACCAATTTGGACTGTTCGCCGCTCGCCATTTCCGTAAACTCATCTCTTTGGGCTTTTCGTTGCTCCTCTAATTGGTACACTAGGGCTATCAGCGTAAGTAATTAGACGGATTGGAGAGTGAAAACGACGTGGCACGATCGATAAAGCCAATCCCTTTAACCCATGCTGATTTCAAGCCCTTCGGAGATGTCATCGAGGCGGGCAATGTTAAAACAAGGTCGATCAATGAAGGCAACACTACTCGCCACCATGATTTAGCCGAACTGGATCTGTCCGCTGAAGGTGGAAAGCCCGGTCTCAATATCTTTCGATCGAACCCTCTCCCACAGCCCATGATATTAAAAACCATGGAGCGCCACCCGTTAAGCAGCCAGGCATTTTACCCCCTGGGGAGCTCTCCTTATCTTGTGGTGGTTGCACCGCCCGGCGAGTTGGATCCGTCCGCCATCATTGCCTTTCTTGCACGTTCCAACCAGGGGGTGAACTACCACAAGGGAGTCTGGCATCACTACAGCCTGGCATTGGGAGGTATATCGGACTTTCTGGTGGTCGATCGAATATCGGATGATGAGAACTGTGACGAAGTCAGGCTTATGGATGAGGATAGGATAGAAATAGAAATGAGTAACATACGTCTATGAGACTTTTGGACGCCTTTTTAATCTCCTACAGCGACTCATCTTTCACTAACCCGCATCAGGTCGTAAGCCCCGATGAACCGGAAGAATGTACCGGCAACTTCACCCATATGGGGGCCAAATACTGGGGATTCGAGACAGCCAGACACAAGGCAACCAGCCTGAATGACAATTATGGATTCAGCTTCAATGACGATGCCTATCACTGGATACACATAGGGTTAAAGAATCGTGCAACCGTATCGCGAATAAGTATCAGTACAAAGTGGTTTACCGGTAACCAGGTGCCAGAAGTTGCCATTGAACTGGTTAATGACCAGGGTCGAACAGAGGTGGTTGCCAGAACACCCCTTGCCCCGGACAGGGAACACTCTTTTGACATAGAACCCGCCATTGCCAGCGAATGTCTGGTTCGGTGCTACCATGAAGGCGGCATTGCCAGGGTCAACCTACTCGGCGAAAGCCAGACCAGTGAAAGTGGTCAAATTAACCTGCTGGAGCAGGCAGGCATCTCCCATGTCTCTAACGAACACTACGGGAAACCTCGTGACGCGGTAAAGGGAAACCGGGAAGTTGATTACATGCTCGGTTGGGAATCAGCCAGGACGGGTTTCGGGGAATGCGCCCTGTTCCATCTGGATAAGGCACATGCCGTTTCCGAGGTCATTGTAGATACCTATCTGCACCGATTGAATCCCCCACTGAGCTGCCATATTTTCGGCATCAATCTGCCAGACGAAAAAGAACTGGAAGAAATGTGGCGACAGCGACCATGCTGGAAGATTGAATTCGTGGATGGGTTGCAGGTCATACCGACGGACTTTCAATACTATATGCAGGAAAAGCTATATCGAAAAGAACCGACCGATAATCCATCCAGGTTCACCATTATGTTGGACAACCAGCATCCTGACATTTGGAAACCACTGGTGTCATTTGGTCGTCTGCGAGCAGATACCTGGCACCAGTTCAGGGACATGGAGCATCATGGCCCAGTAACACATATCCTCTACAGCCATTATCCCAACGGCGGAATACACGGGCTTAAAGTCTACGGTGTTGGCACCGACAGTTGATCCAGCCATGCTGCACTGGAAGCTTCGTCAATAAAACTGCTACGGATACTGTTAATGGCCAACTGCCGTGCATCCTCCATCGTTAAACCAAGCTCACGATGCAGCGCTTGAAAATTATCCAGTAAATAGCCACCAAAATAAGGTGGGTCATCCGAGTTGACCGTAACATTTAAACCTCGTTTCAGCATATGGCGAATAGGGTGATCAGCCATGGTCCCAAAAACACATAACCGTACGTTTGATAACGGACAGACGGTCAATGGAATCTGCGCCTTCACCAACCGCCCAACGAGCTCTGCGTCTTCCATACAACGTACGCCATGGTCAATTCGCTCCACCTTTAGTCGATCGAGGGCTTCAACAATGTAAGTCGGCGGTCCTTCTTCCCCTGCATGAGCAACCAATCGATAACCTTGTTGTCCAGCAGCCGCATACACTCGCTCGAACTTCTCCGGCGGATGACCGAGCTCGGAACTGTCCAGGCCTACCGAACTTATCTGACTTTTAAAAGGCTCAGCAGCTTTGAGTGTCTCGAACGCACTTTCTTCTGGCAAGTGTCGGAGAAAGCACATGATTAACAAAGATGACTGTCCCCATTGACGTTTCGCGTCTTCCATTGCCCGACCGAACCCACTCATAAACACAGAAAAATCAATACCGCGTTCAGTGTGCGTCTGCGGATCAAACATCATTTCGGTATGGACAATGCCTTCATCACGACATCGCTCGAGATAACGAATCATCAGAGAATAGAAGTCATCTTCGTCAATGAGCACGCTGGCACCAAGATAGTAAAGATCAAGAAAACTCTGCAGGTCTTCAAAGTTGTAGGCGCGCTCGACGTCCGCCGCGGTCAAGTACGGCAAATTAACCTGATGCTTTTCTGCCAGATTCATCAGCATTGCAGGTTCAAGTGTTCCTTCAATATGCAGGTGCAACTCCGCCTTAGGCAAAGACCGGACGTAATCAAGAAACCCGTTCATTCGGCCAACACGCTATTCGCGGGTCGGGATAATATCTTCATACTGGTCCCAGTTTTCTAATAGTTCATCCACGACTCTCGACGCGACGAGATAGCCTGACTCAACCGCGATCTCAAGGCCCGCGTATTTGTATCCCTGGGTTTCTTTAAGGAGATTCTCAGCAGCGGATCGCGTTGGTGGTTGCATCGTAAAGTTACTACCCATGCGAAGCACCATAAATCGATCTTTATCTGCCCTTTCTATCTTATCTAGCCAGGAAACAGACAGATACGAACCCGTATCTTCCATCCCAGAAGTCACCATATTGCCTTTGCCATCAGTCCAATACTCCACGAGCCGATTGGCCCAATCATTGAGCAGTGCGCCATGCCAGAAGGTTAATGCTGCTATATGGTCACCCTTAATGACCTTTGGCCTACCCTGGGCATTCGGGTGTTCGGTATACAGGTCTCTTTCATGTTGCACACTGGGGTCGTCCGGTAACTCAATATCTTTGGTTAGCTGATAGGCCCACTCAGTCAGCCCGGGGTTGAGCCTGAACATCTCTCCACTGGGTTCAGGCTTCTCAGGATCAAAGGGACGGGTTGTGTACCGTGGGAAATAGCCAAATGGCCAGTCTTCGGGAATTTCTCTGGCATCAATGTGATGACCGAGGTCTCCGTCGACCAGGTATTCCGCCCAGGCTGCCGATCCCACGGTCGCATCTTCAGGATCAATCCCCGCAATGCCCGCGGTCAACCAGTACGCTTTCGACAGGTCAAAGCGCGGGTCCATTCCCACCGCCATTGTAGCCGCAGCTGACCTGGCCGTGCCAATGCCGGTGACCATCACCAGCAACCCATCCTCACTGTTGTAGTGCAGATCCTTATAGCCATGAAACGGCAAAACTTCATCAAATGTTCGTCTTTCCTTCCAGAGCTGAAACTCTCCTGCTCGATCACCGGTATCCTCTCCAATTTCAAACAGGGTCACCACCACGACCTTGACGGCCCTGGGCTCAGTATCTTGTTGTTTCTCTCTCTCAGGCACACCAGCTCCACCACAGGAAGCGAGTAGAAAGAGTAAACCTAACCCTGTAAACCTTAATGAGGCCTGCATAAATACTCCTTTGTTTCGTTAACGCAGCATAACAAACTTCGTCCTGTCCCCGTCTATCGCGCATAAAAAAAGGGCAGCTAAC
>JABGVY010000030.1 GCA_018645845.1 Gammaproteobacteria bacterium
CCTCCAGTCGTTTTTTTGGCATTGAAAAAGGAACGGTCTCAAAGTGAGCCCACTTATAGTCTTTTTTGAAGCCCTGCGCCCGGTAGAACAATCGTGTTCTTTCCATGTAGGGCACAAACTGGGGAGCGGTTGTTGAATCGGTCATTGCTATATCCTACAAACATGGCCGCTAGCTATGCAACCGAATCGAACCTTTATGGTACTAGCTGTGCAACCTAATCAAACCTCTATGGTCACTAGCTGTGCAACCTAATCAAACCTCTATGGTCACTAGCTGTGCAACCTAATCAAACCTTCCTGCGTTGCAGAAGCAATCAACTTGCCTTCCTGAGTATAAAAACTTCCACGGTTGAACCCCCTGGCCCCGCCAGAATATGGGCTGTCCTGTGCATAAAGCAGCCAGTCGTCGGTCTTGAAGGGCCGGTGAAACCACATGGAATGGTCCAGGCTGGCCACCTGAAAGTTCTCGTTGGACCAACCAACACCGTGTGGCCTGCAGCAGGTGTCGAGCAGCGTCATATCGGAAGCATAAGCCAGTAAGCATTGGTTAAGACGGACATCTTCAGGCATTGTATCAGCGGCCTTTATCCAGACGTGCTGATAAGGTGTCGTTGGCTCTGGGTTGAAGTCATTGATGGGATCCACAAAGCGCATTTCGATTGGTCTTGGTCGCTCAAAGTTACTTTTGAATTCATCCGGGATTTGGTCGATGTAAGCTTCACGGAGTTCGGCCTCGGTGGCACATTCCTCGGGAGGTTTGATGTTCGCAGGCATATCAATCTGGTGATGTAGTCCCTGTTCCATCACCTGAAATGATACCGACATGCTGAAAATAGCATGGCCTTTTTGTACCGCAACGACCCGCCGGGTGTTGAAGCTTCCACCGTCCCTAATCCTGTCGACAGAATAAAGGATGGGGATCGTCGTATCTCCAGGTCTTAGAAAATAGCCATGTAACGAATGCGCAACTCTGCTCACGTCTTCTACGGTTCGAGAGGCGGCAACAAGGGCCTGGCCGATTACCTGTCCCCCGTAGACGCGCTGCCATCCTTCGGCAGGACTCACGCCTCGAAACATATTGACTTCTATCTGCTCGAGGTCGAGCAGATCAAGCAAGTCTTTTAATTCTTCTTTCATCGAGCTAGATCCAAGGTTAGTACTTGTAGGCTTCGGGCTTGAAGGGCCCTTCTTGCGGAACGTTGATATATTCAGCCTGCCCTTTAGTCAATTGGGTGATCAGCCCTCCGAAGCCTTGAACCATGTAGCTGGCCACCTCTTCATCTAACGCTTTAGGCAATACTTCAACGGTGACGTCCTGCCGTTGCTGCGGGTCGTGATCAGCCCATGCGCGCTCGTACAGATACATTTGCGCTAGAACCTGGTTAGCGAAAGACCCGTCCATGATCCTGCTGGGATGGCCTGTCGCGTTGCCAAGGTTTACCAGCCGCCCTTCGGAAAGCAGGATCACGTAATCCGAAGGGTCGTCGCTTCGATAGACCTTGTCGACCTGCGGCTTAACTTCCTGCCACTTCCAGTTTTCTCGCATGAACTTGGTGTCGATTTCTGTATCAAAGTGACCAATGTTACAAACAATTGCGTTTGAGGCGACCTTGGTAAGCATGTTTGCGTCGCACACGTTAACGTTACCGGTGCAAGTAACAATGAGGTCTGTTTTGCTCAGCAGATCGGCATCTATGTCTTCGAGCTTGCCCGTATTAAGACCGTCTCTGTAGGGCGATACCAGCTCGTAGCCGTCCATGCAGGCTTGCATAGCGCATATTGGGTCAATCTCAACTACCCGAACAATCATGCCCTCCTGCCGAAGGCTTTGTGCGGAACCTTTGCCAACATCGCCGTAGCCAATGACCAGCGCTCGTTTACCCGCCATTAGCATGTCGGTTGCTCGCTTGATCGCGTCGTTCAAACTATGGCGACAGCCGTATTTGTTGTCGTTCTTTGATTTTGTGACCGAATCGTTGACGTTGATGGCAGGAACTTTAAGTTCATCTTTCTGCATCATTTCAATTAACCGGTGGACGCCGGTTGTTGTCTCTTCGGTGATACCGTGGATTTGATCGAGCATAGCAGGGTATTTTTCATGGGCCATTTCTGTCAGGTCGCCACCATCGTCAAGGATCATGTTGGCATTCCAGGGCTGGCCGTCTTTGAGAATCGTTTGTTCAATACACCATAGAAACTCTTCTTCCGTTTCACCTTTCCACGCGAATACAGGGATGCCTGCAGCAGCGATAGCAGCGGCGGCGTGATCCTGAGTGGAAAAAATATTGCAGGAGGACCATCGCACGTCGGCGCCGAGCTCTACTAATGTTTCGATAAGCACCGCGGTTTGGATGGTCATGTGGATACAGCCCAAAATATTTGCGCCTGCCAGGGGTTGTTCCTTCTTGTATTTCTTTCGCAGGGCCATCAATGCGGGCATTTCGGCTTCCGCGAGTTCGATCTCGGCGCGTCCAAATTCTGCGAGTCCTATATCTGCTACTTTGTAGTCTGTCATCTAATAATCCTATGGTTGTAAAAAAGGTTCTTTTAAGTGTTAAGTAAAGTTAGTGATAGGTTCTGACCTGAACCTGAAATCCGTTCTTCAGGCCTAGATATAAGCTTTGTCCCTGTGTGAATCCTGCTACAGATGCCCATCCGTCAAGTTCGTCTGCATCAAACCCAAGCCACAGGTCGCCGCAGGCGTCCCTGGTCCAATCCTGATCATGTGCACATAAGTCAGCGATGAGCAGGCATCCGCCCGCCTTAAGGTGTTGTTTCGCCTCGAAAAAAAAGTTGGTTGGTGATGCCAGGTGATGCAGCACCATATTTAGCACAAGTAGTTCGCAGTCACCTTGGTGGTCGTGAAGTTCGCCGAACAGGAATTTGACGTTGTCTTTGCCTGCCGCGGTGGTTTTCCTTTGTGTTTTCTCGAGCATTTCCACGGTATTGTCGATCGCGGTAATCTGGTGAAATCGTGTTGCGAGGGTAAGAATCAGATCGCTGTCGCCTGGGCCGATCTCGATTGCAGAGGCGTTGGAGGGTATTGATTCGTTATCAAGCACGTCATCGATGCATTGTGAGTAGTGATGGTATTCGGCGATAAGATCCTGGTTTTCTTGAAAACGATGCGCATTTTTTTTAAAAAAGGACTTGGCCTGCCCATGCCGACAGTCGTAAACCGCGCGAATTCTGGTCGCGTGATCGATGGGTAGCTCGGTGCCATCAATAGACTCAAACAACGCCTGTCTGAGCAGCCTCAAAGGGTCTTCTGCGTGAATCAATGCGCGACGATAGAATATCGATGTTCCTTCTCGTCTGGTTTCAACCAGGCTGGCGTTAGCCAGGATCTTAAGGTGGTGGCTAAGGGCGGACTGGCCAACCTCTAAGACTTGGCATAGCTCCAGCACGCCGAACGATTCCTTTGAGAGTACCCGCAGGATCTGAAGGCGTTGTGAGTCCGCAGTTGCCTTACAATAGTGGCTGAGCTGCTCGATAGAGGCAATGGGGGGCATGGTCAGTCGCGAGAGCGTTTATATATCAATAATTGTTGATATATTAGGGCAGGCTTTCCCATGTTTCAAGCGTATATCAAATATTATCGATATAAGCAGGTGCAGTCACCGACTACGGATTTTGATCAACGATTGTTTATACTCTTTCGATGAGTGCAATCAACCAGCTGCAGGTGAGCTACAGCCCTGAGGAAGATAGGGTTTTGTTGCGCCTGAACACAACTACTGCTGAGGAGTTTCGATTCTGGTTGACCAGGCGTTACTGTCAGTTGATGGTTCAGGCTTTAAGTGCCCATCGAGCAGCTGATCCGGATGTTTCCAATCAAGTCTCGCCGGTGGTGCGCAAAGCGGTTGAGGAGTTTAAACGGGAGGCAGCCGACTCAGGAGGGAATTTTAAAGATGACTTTGAGTCCACTGGAACATTCCCTTTGGGAGAGTCCCCGGTGCTGGCACATAAGCTATCTTATAGGGTGTCAAACGGTAAGTTAGTACTTACTATATCCCCTCGCTCGGGACAAGGGGTGACGATAGCCCTTGATACACCGTTGAACTTTAATATTACGAAATTGCTCAAATCCGCATCTCAGGCGGGTAATTGGGTGCTGGATTGGGGTGGCGAGAAGCAGGGTAGTGAGCAGGCTTCAGTGCCTGAGGGTCGGATTATTAACTAAATAATCCGGATTGTTCGTCTGGAACCTCATTGGTTCTCAACGAGGTTCCAGATTTTTTCCATACTTGATAGCTATGATTATCACAGGCGTGCGGCTCAGGAAGACAGAGTGCGCGTCAAGCCCTAACACTATCTCTCCCCCTCAAGCAGTGTTAGGGCTTTTTTTTGGATGTTTTTTCCCTGAGGTCGGTGCGTGCCTAGCTGGCAGCGGTTGAACCTTGGTGTGGAGTCGAATCACGATAGATTGGAAGCATAACCTGAATGCTAACTCCTTTGCCGTCGAAGAGATTAGTCGCTTTTACCGACCCACTATGACGTTCTGCGATGATTCGAACAACATAAAGCCCCATGCCGAAATGAAGCCTGTTGTCAGGGTTTGATTCCCTGATCGAGACCATGGAGTCAAAGACGCTATCCAGCATGTCTTCAGAAATAGTGGGTCCCTGGTTGGTGACAAAAAGCGTTAGGTTGTGGGCGTCAGCGTTGATGCCAACGGTAATCGCTGAGCCTGGGTCAGAAAAGTCAATCGCGTTGTCAATCAGCTTGTCGAGGAGTTGCTCCACACGAAAGTCCGACACATTTGTGGCTATCCCCGTGTCGATTCCCTGATATTTGAACTCTCGATCAGGGCGCGTGGTTCTGCAATTCGCAAGATAGTTCTGTACCAGGTCGTAAAGGTTAATAACCTCTGTTTCTTCCGCGGCCAGGGCATCTTCCAGACTCGCCGCATCGGCCAGGTTTTGAACAATCATTCCTATTCGCGTCACGCCTCGCTTTGCCGCACCGAGATATTTTTGACGAGCCTCTTCCGATTCCTCTACTTCTAGGTTCTGCAAAGAAGTGGAGAGTGCATTTAGCGGATTATTAATTTCGTGGCGCAGTGTCCGGGGCATGTTTTCGAGAAACTGGTTATGCCGGTGTAATCTTGCAAGCATCCCGGAAATACTGCGCGCAAGATCACCAATTTCATCTCCGGATTTGGTTTCCGCCGTCAACTGATCGGTTTTCAACCGACCATAAATATCAATCGCGTTGGTTGCTTCGCTCTCCAGTTTTCGGATTCGACTGGCTAGCCTAAGCGAAAAAACCAGAATCAGCGCAACGAAAATTAGTAGCGAGATAACGGAGAAATTAACGCTACGCTGCAACGCATCTCGGCGAAGCTTCAGAATCAGTTGCGTATTTTGTTTCAGGAGTACGGTGCCGATGATCTCGTTTTGAGCAATGATGGGGTGTGCGGCAACGATGACTTCGCCATCTTCATCGGAGTACCTTCTCTGGTAAGTGGGCCTGCCTGCAAGGGAGTCCTTGATGACGTCGTCATCAACCATAGGAGAGGCCCTGAGGTTGGTTTCAATAAGGTTGTAAAGCGGTTCCATTAACAAGGCAACCATCGAGATCCAGGCATCTGTCCAGTCTTCAGCAACATCGATTGGCTGGGTCGGGTTGGACTGGTAACTCCCAACCTCTGCGCGAACTCTTCGTTGTGCGTCAATGACCTGAATACTTGCGCCGGAATAGCCCAGGCCCTCAATAATACGTAGCACCTCGGGAGACTTCAGGAGCACCAGCCCATAGGCTTCTCTGCCTGCTGAAGGAAGCGTTCCCGTGATCGATTCGATGGCGCGTGTCTCTGAGTTATCGACATCTACCACCGCAAGGCCAAATTGTTGGGCGGATCCGAGTAGTTCGAGTGGTATACGAAACTCAATAGCATAGCCATTTTTCACTTTGCTCATGAATCCTGGTATCCGGTTTTCTGGTTCACCCTGAATAGCGTATCGCCAGTCGTTGTCGATCATGTAGGCTGTTGTGACGCCTGGCTCTGTCATGGTTAGGACAACCTTTTTAATCGTCTCGTCCTGACCGGTGAAGGTGATTCTTAAGTGATCGGAAAGGTCAAGCCTTAGAATATTTCTGTCACGAAAAACCAGCGCGTCGTCCTTTACAGTGACCAGTGCATAGATCTGGTCGTTGTGTTCGCCGAGCGCGAGATGGAACTGGTTCAATGAAGGGTCTGACTCATTGACGCTATCGAGGTTGCCGAACCCTATGTTGTACTCGAGGACTTCTTCCCAATCGTTGTCACGTCCATCAATCCTGATCGGACTCTGCAGGGGATGAGCATAAAGTTGCTCATAACCTTCCGGGGATAGGGGAAGTTCATAAAAAAGATCGGATCTGCCGTTCAACAGAGTAGAAATGCCTTCCGCGGTTAGTAGCTGTGCATTTGCCTGGCTATCAACAAGGAAATCTTCCATCTCGGAAAGGTACAGATAGCTGAACCACGGAATGACGACCAGGGCAAAGCTCATGAGTATCAGGAGCTTGGTCCCGAGCCGAGGCCCTTTTATTGGGGAAATTGCCAAGACGACTGACCTGTTCTATTTGGCTGACCAACGATACCCGTAGCCATATTCGCTTTTAATGCAATCAAATTCCGAGTCGATACCTTCGAACTTTTTACGAATGTTTCTCATATGGGTATTGATGGTGTTGTTAGTCACTAACGATTGCATGGTGGCGTTCATCAGCGTGTCGTAAGAGACGGCGTGGCCGGGCACGCGGACGAGTTTTGCTAGCATCCGAAATTCCGTGCCGGAAAGGTTGATGGGTTGTCCCTTCCAACTGACCAATAATGCCTCCTGGTCAATCGACATGTCTCCCACTAACTTTGCCGTATTGGCATTGCCGTTCGATTCGATGCGTGCGGTATTGATTCGAAGCAAAGAGCTTATGCGCTCTGCCAGATAGTTAAGAGAGATAGGCTTTGGTAAATAATCCCACGCACCTAGACGAAGTCCGGAAATCTTGTCGATCTCGGTTATTCGTTCTGTTAGAAAAATCACGGGAAGTGAAGGTGATCGAACCAATAGATCGCGACAAATTTCGAACCCTGCGTCTACTTCATCGCCGAGTATAATGTCCAGAATCGCAAGGTCGGGCAACTCTCGGTCGAACCCGCTGAGGGCTTCCTGTCGGCTGCTATAGCCCACCACGTTATAGCCTTTTTTGGTGATGGCATCGATGTAATTGGCTCGTTGATCCGAGTCATCTTCAACAATGGCAATACTTTTTGCCATGACTACTCCTTGTTTGTGCTGTTGCGGTAACCATCAGACAGCAGAATATTCGAATAATCCAACCCATCTTGCTGGTTTTTGCAAAAAAATTGACGAATTCATCAGTTCTCCACATTAGTTCCGTGGAACTTTCACTTTCCTTCAAGCCCTCATTGCTGATTATGAGGTCAAATAGTGCTTGTTACACCATAAGCCCTCCGGATGCTGGGGGGTAGAACACTGGGTAGAAGAGAGGAATCATGAAAGTATTTGTACCTATGTCCGACGCAGCCCTGGGGGATAATGGCGAGGTGTCCCAG
>JABGVY010000277.1 GCA_018645845.1 Gammaproteobacteria bacterium
ATGCCCGATGGCGGTCTCGATTCAACCACCAACTGGGCAAAGAATCTAGCCAACGGTGCAGCTTTGGCAAGCACTGACAACCCGGAAGAAACAAGCCTGACAACCTTGGGTGAAGTTGCGCTCTACATCTTCACCTCGGGGACAACCGGTCTGCCGAAGGCGGCGGTGTTGTCGAATCGCCGCTATCTAACCAGCGCCGACATGGCGGCTGCCGCTGGTTTCAAGTGTACCGAGAAAGATCGTATGTATATCTGTTTGCCGCTGTATCACGGCACAGGGCTGATGGTTGGTGCGGGCGCCGCGATGGTCTCGGGGGCCAGCATGTTCATCCGCAGGAAGTTTTCAGCCTCTAATTTTCTGCCAGAGGTGCGAGCGAATGGCTGCACCTTGCTGGTCTATATTGGCGAGTTGTGTCGGTATTTGTCGAATACTGAGGGGCAAACGGATGATCATAAAAACCCACTGCGCTCTATGATGGGTAATGGCATGCGGCCGGATGTTTGGCTTGGCTTTAAAAAACGCTTTGGGATCTCGAGGGTCGCCGAGTTTTATGGCGCGTCGGAAGGGAATGTCGCGTTCGCTAATTTAATGAACCGAGACTGCACTGTCGGTATGACTTCAGCGGAAGTGGCACTCGTTGAATACGATGTCGATAACGACGAAATCGTTCGCGATGCGGCTGGACACTGTGTGCGGGTGAAAGAAGGTGAGCCTGGATTACTTCTTGGGAAAATTACGCAAGACACTGTCTTCGAGGGTTATACCGATCCTGAAGCGACCGAAAAGAAAGTCATACGATCGGCCCTTGAACCTGATGATGCCTGGTTTAACTCTGGTGACCTGATGCGAACGGTCGATGTAGGCTTTACGCTTGGTTATCCCCATTATCAGTTTGTCGACCGTGTTGGCGATACGTATCGCTGGAAATCTGAAAATGTGTCCACAAATGAGGTGGGAGAGATTATCAACGGTTTTGATCAAATTAAATTCTGTAATGTCTTTGGTGTTGAGGTTCCTGGCGCGGACGGTCGTGCAGGCATGGCCGCCGTGACGTTGCAAGACGGGGTTGCAGAGCTGGACCTTGACGCGTTTTCAACGTTCTTGCGATCCTCACTGCCGCCTTACGCGGTGCCGCTATTTGTTCGAATTCAGCCTGATATTGATGTGACTGGTACCTTTAAAATGGTCAAGGGAGAATTGCGCAAGCAAGCCTATGATGTTCGATCTTTTGAAGATCCAGTCTTTGCTTTGTTACCCGGCGCAGAGGATTACGCTCAGTTCGATGTTTCGATGCTTGAAAAAATTGAAGCTCAGGACGCTGGGTTTTAGGGTTTAAACATTCTTCTGGCCTGATTGCTTTATAAAAGAGTGTAGTCGTATGACGAGTAGTGGTTAAACGCTACCAGGGCTTGTGGGCCAAATTCATACTGAACAAAATCAACATTGAAAATCCGACCGTTGAAGAGGTCGAGTCAATGCTGTTACTGCGCTCCGCCCAAATGACTACAACTAGAAAAGAGAACAACACAATCCTTAAAGATGCATTGAAGCAATGTGAAAACAAGGACTCTTGGCAAGAACTCTACGAGAAAGCTGGGATAGTGTACGAATTGTATAGTAGTCAAGACGTCGTTGATTGATTCAAGTCGCAACAATCGATCCTTCAGTTGAATTCGCAGAGTATCAAGGTGCTATCTTTGTATTCTCTTGCCATTCATCTGTATATATGGAACCAAGCGCGATCGTAGCCGCTCTATCAGCAACGAAGGAGGCCTTATCTGCTCTACAGGCCTCCGCTACGCGCGACGTTGGTCGACTGAGCATGTTTGCCCAATAGGGATTGAGGACGATTTTCTCCTCTGCCATGAACTTGGGTCCCAGGCTATTCGTATTTGGTTTTGCGTATTTCGGATGTATTAGCGAACTGGGGTCACAATCAGAGCACATCATCAATGCGCAGGTAGCTAATGATGAACTAATCCAAGAACTGTAACGCGACGCAGTTTTTAATCGTGTCTTGCAGGCCACGGCGCGGATAGAGATGCTTGCCGAAATCAAATCAATCAACGATGCCGATAAGGCTCGGGAAGATGAATTTACAGCGATCGAAATTGAGCCAATACGCCTCCAGAACGAGCTAGAGCGGCTGAACGGAACACAACAATAGTACAGCGATCAACCCAACGATCTGTAAGCCTCAGCGTCAAGCTTCCTGCGGCTTACTCGCTTTCTCTAACGCCTCGTAAGCGAAAAAGATCACCGCATA
>JABGVY010000476.1 GCA_018645845.1 Gammaproteobacteria bacterium
ATTACAGTGGTAAAAGAGTGGTCGTGATTGGAAGCGGTGCGACGGCCATGACGTTGGTGCCTTCCATGGCTGAAAAGGGAGCGCAGGTGACAATGGTACAGCGCTCCCCAACCTACGTGGTTTCACGTCCGGACCATGACAAGGTAGCGAACTTTCTTCGGAAATGTCTGCCGGATAGCTGGGCCTATGCAATAACCCGATTCAAAAACACGGTTATGCAGGGCTACTTCTATCGGCAAACCCGGGTAGCTCCGAGCCTGATTAAGAGAAAAATACTGGATGGAGTTAGAGCTCATCTGGGTAAGGAAGTGACGGAAAAGCATTTTACGCCAAGTTACAATCCCTGGGACCAGAGGCTTTGTCTGATACCTAACGGAGATCTGTTTAAAGCGATCAACAAGGGTAATGTCCAGGTGGTAACAGAGCAGATCGATACTTTTACCCAAGATGGCCTGAAACTTAAAAACGGTGAAGTACTGCCTGCCGACATTATTGTGACGGCCACTGGTCTTAAATTAATTGTGCTTTCCGGAGTCGAGTTTGTGGTTGATGGCCAAGTTGTGGATGTCCCTGAGACCTTTTCCTACAAGGGGATGATGTTTTCAGGCATTCCCAACATGGCGCAGACTTTTGGCTACGTCAATGCTTCATGGACACTGCGAGCAGACCTGACATCTGAGTATATCTGTCGCCTGTTGAACTACATGGACGAGCTTAGGATGAAGCAGGCGACGCCAACACTGCGCGCCGAGGATGCCGACATGGAAGTGCGACCCTGGATTGATGACTTCCAGGGAGGCTACATGACTCGTTCAATGCATTTGTTCCCCCGCCAGGGTGAAGGACCCTGGCGAAACACCCAGGACTTTGCCGTGGACAAGAAAATGGTGCGCAAAGCGCCAATTGCCGACTCGGCGTTGAAATTCTCGAACCCGATGGCAGAGCCTGGTGTGGATTCCTCTGCTGGTGCACTCTCTGAGGAAGTTTCGCAGAAAGAAAAAGCGACGGCGGCCTAGGTAGTCAGTTCCGATTACCGGCGACGATTTTGGAACTGCTCGGTTGTGTTAACTCTGGGATAGTCAGTGCCAGGTATGGGTACTTCAAGGAAGTCGCACAGGGGCTTCCAGCCATTTCTTGCCTCGAACACCAGGAGCCTGTCGGCCGGCACTTCGTCAATGACTGATTGATTGTGCCGGTTAAAGACTTCGATCACATGGGCTCGATCTTCCATTCTGTTATCGAAGATCGGCTTCCAGATAATATCCATTGCCCAGTTGCCAAAGGCCCGAAGGTTCTCGTCTTCGGAATTTACCATTGCGCTGGAGCTTGGATAAATAGTGCTCATGACGCTGTCGTACCAGCTGTCCGGGTCCCTCAGCGACAGTAGGATTTTTGAGTCAGGAAAATGAGCGGCCTGCTCACGCCAGAGGTTACACGAAGGCCAGTCAACACTTGACTGGTAGCCTTTGAATAGGTGATCCCAGTTGATGTCGATGCCGCGGTGGGCATCAGCCCATAGTTGAACGTGGTCTGGATGCTGGCCTACCTCCATCATGTGGTAACACTTCTCGAAACCTAGCTGTTCCAGTGCCATTTTCAGAGAGAGTGTCCCTGTCCTTCCAAAACCGGCGCCAACTATTTTGATCGTCATAGTTACTACTTAGAAATCGATGCGAACGCCGAGTGTAGCAGTTCGATATTTGTTTGGTCGCGCGCCATAAGGGTGTCGACCTAGGATGTCTTCTTCACCCGTAATATTCTCAACTTTTCCGTAAAGGTCTATTTTCTCCGAAAGCGCATAGTGGGTGCTGAGATCGACGGTCAGCGAGTCGTCCGTTTTTTCGAACGCATTGCAAGAAGCCCTGACACAAACCTCATCGACGAAACTAACATTGATGTAGCTGGACCATTGATCTTTAAGGAAGCCAACGCTCAGGTTAAATTGATGTTCCGGGATGTAAGGGATGGGATCACCTTTCGAGACATCGCCAAAAAAGTCTGTATCTGCAACGTCAGAATCAAACTCGCTGTCGATATAGGTGTAAGTGAATGTGACTGGAATATTGTAGTTACCTGTTCTACTCATGTCAGTTGTGAATAGGAGTTCTATCCCCTGCACGGTAGCTGCATCTCCATTAAAGGCATCGCCAATGGTGCAATCTGAACCAGATGAAGCTGTGCATTCACCCAGCAGATTGTCATAATCACTTAGAAAGTAGATAGCCTCCGCAGAATTTCGTCCACCGTTGTACCTAAATCCTAACTCGTAATTAATCGCATCTTCTTCGTCAACATCTGGAGAGTTGCTGGGGGCCGTGAATCCTTTATGAACTCCCGCTACCAGAGTAGTGGCTTCAGACAGGTTGTAGAGTACGCCGAATCCGGGCAACCACACCTGGGTGTCATTGCTTCGTGTGTCGCGAATATTTGAATCCGCCCGGGATGATGGGCTTGTTGTGCGCCCGTCTCTGGTCTCCCATCGAGTACGTTTTTGTTCGATATCTTCGTAGCGTAAACCCGGTGTTAACACCCA
>JABGVY010000029.1 GCA_018645845.1 Gammaproteobacteria bacterium
ATAAAAACCTTTACGGAATCTTTTCCCGCCACCGGTGCCATCGGCATATTGTGATACACACCATCGTCGGTGAAGTACTCTGCTAACTCGGCCGGGTCACGACGAGACCAGGCTTCACAAAATTGTTCGATGACTTGTAGATTACTCATGCTCATTCAACTCGGTTTTGAGTCACAAACTTGAAAAAAGCTTTGTGGAATAATGATTTCGATGCTTCCTGATAGGGCTCGGAGGAGAGGAAGTTTAAACCGCATTTATCCTGAATTTCAAAAGTATCTCGATTTTTTTGCGAAAAGAAGTCCGTGGGGTCCTTTTTCGGTACAGGATGGTTAATGTCTGAATAGCCATTGGGTCTAGTGCCAGCCCTGACAGTGGTTCGAGTAGCGATTCAGTAGCGATATATCTTTAGTGTAAAAATCTAGATCAGTCGGTGATACAATTTTTTGTATATTGGTCCCCATAGCCTTGAGGGCTTTCCGCTTTTCATTTCTGTATTGTCTGCTGCTTCCGCAAGCCAGCTGAGGAGCTGACTGCCTGACCATCTAAAGGGTTCCGGTTCCCATTTCCCTGCATTGTCGTTCACCCAGGCAAGGTGGGTGATATCGGAATCATTGCCAAGAACCAGGTCTGCCAACATTCTAGCTGCCAGGTTTGAAGCGCCTACTCCTTCTCCGGTATAACCACCCGCTGCGCCGATGCCAGTAGATTTGTCGAAGCTCACGCAAGGCTTCCAATGTCGATTAACACCCATAAGACCACCCCAGCGATTGGTGATCTTGTACCCATCTAGCATTGGGAAGAGCCCCCTCAGGACCGCTTCCACCTTATCCAGGTCAGGGTCATCGGCAGGGATCACAGCCTTGCGCTTACTGCCAAAGTAATATCCGCCGCGCCCGCCAAACGCAAATCGATCGTCCATGGTTCGTTGACCGTAGATTACATTGCGGCGTTCATCGCCGAAGGTTTCTCGTTTTCTTAAACCAATCTCTTCCCAGATAGTATCTGGAAGAGGTTCTGTGGCCACCATCATTGAATACAGTGGAATCAGTTTTCTTTCCTGCCCCTTGATAGAGTCGGTGTAACCTTCAGTTGCGCGAAGTATTTTGCCCGCCTTAACTTCACCTCGCAGGGTCACCAATTTACTGGGTGTGATTTCTATTACCGGAGTTTGTTCGTAGATCTTGATGCCTTTGCTACGCAGAACTTCACCAAGTCCTCGAACCAGGCGAGCAGGGTGGATCGCGGCGCAATGAGGTGTGTAAATGGCCCCATGGTTGGGTGTCATATTGAGGCGCTGCCGGGACGCATCCTCATCCAGCCAGACAAAATCATCTTCGGTAAAACCAAGCCTATAATAGTGTTCTATATCTGCTTTGTAATCCTCAACATCAAATGGTCGTGTGGCGATAGTTAATGTGCCACCCTTTGCGAAATGGCAATCGATGTTCTCCGCCTGGCAAACTCGCCCGATTTCATCGACGGTATCCTCCATCGCACGAGCAATGGCCATTCCTTCACTTTGGGTGTTGGGATCCGAGAGTCGATCAGTCAGGTCCTGTGACCAACCCATGCACCAGCCACCGTTGCGGCCGCTCGCACCGAAGCCAATGGTGTTAGACTCGAAGACGGCTATATCCAGATTTGGGTTGGAGCGATTGAGATAGTACGCCGTCCACATGCCTGTAAAACCGGCGCCGACGATTGCGATATCGACATCCGTGGGAAGCGGCCCTGGTTCCTCGCACTGGAGTTCGTCTAATGAGTCAAACCAGAAACTGCCGTTGTCTATTGGGTTTCGATCTGAATCAGTACTCATAATGAGTTTCTACCCTATTTTGTACGCCGCGCCATGTTTCTGTTGGAGACTCTAGCCCTGAAACTGTTTCAGGGTGGTAGGCGCGATGGCTTTATTAAAAGTCAGGCTGCAGAGGGTGAGAAGTTTAAACCTCATTTATCCCGAATTTCAAAATTATCTTGATTGGGGAATTTTGCGATAACAAGTCTGTGAGGTCGGAAGTCTTGTGTATCGCTCTTCTCTCCGCGCTCACGTGTTCGACCAACGCAGGGGAAAAGCGACAAGCACAAAGCTGGCATGTGGTTAAGGGCATTACCAGTATGAGCCATCATACAGTCCTGTTGAAAATTCCCACCTCCTGCAGGACCGTGTCGCCCGTTAAGCTTTTACCTCCAGCACCATATTAGCCGCATTCGAGCTTGCCCGGCGTACCTTGGTGAACCCAGCTTGCTCCAGTACCCCCGTCAACCTGGCCTGACCCGCTTGGGCTCCCAGCTGAAGACCCACTTCTTGCGCTTTGGAGGTTGGTACACAGACCAGCGTGGAAAAACTGTAATACGTCGAACTCATTGGGTTTTTTTCTAAATTAGCCTGAAGTGAGTCCTCTGCCATAGGCTCAACAAGCATCAAGGTTGCATCATCTCCAAGCACCTCGAAAATTCGAGTGGCGGCACCAACAGGATCTCCCATGTCATGCAACGCGTCGAATATACAGGCGAAGTCATATTGATTGTCGGGCATTTCTTTCGCGGCGCTTTCAAAAAACTGCACGTTGCTCACACCCTCGGCTTTTGCATTATTAGTAGCCGCTTCGACCGACGGCGCATGAAAATCAAAACCATGAAACGTCGCGTTGGGGAATGCTTTGGCCATCATGATAGTCGAAGTGCCATGTCCACAGCCTATGTCTGCTACCTTGCCACCAGCGATCAATTTTTGTTCTACCCCTGAGAGTGACGGAATCCAGTGTTCCAAAATGTTGGCTTCATAACCTGGCCTAAAGAACCTATCGGTTCCACAAAAACAACACTGGTCGTGATCTCCCCATGCGCGCCCCTGTCCTGATTTAAATGTTTCTAACGCAGTCTCGTGAGTTGCGTATTGAGAAACGATCGCCTGAAAGAAACCCTGCATGCAGGTCGGCTGTCCCTCACGAGCAAAAACCGCCGCTTGCGCAGTGCTCATATCAAACGTCTCATCACCCGGGTGATAATTCACATAACCATGTCCAGCGTTGGCCGACAAAAATTCCTGAAGGTAACGTTCATCAAGAGTGGTCTCCTTGGCCAATTGTGCAATAGTTACAGGGCCCAGTTCATCCAAAGCGCGATACACGCCAGCTTGATCGCCAATGTAGGCCAGTAGTACGCCAAGTGCACCAGCGGCGTCACCGCCGACTTTTGCGGCTAAGCTCTCTAGTTCTTCCATTTCTGCGCTCATATATTCGCTCCTATGAATTTTGTTAAGGGTCGCGCCAATTAGAAGATACAGTACGAAAACAAACTTCTGCAACAAAAGTTCGATATTCGCCGAAGGATAGGAAGTTGAGACCATATAAAAGTTTTCGCGCTGATGATTTTGCATTGCGAGTTGTTCACTTCTTTGCGGGCTTTGTGTTTGAAGAGAGACATTCCCTCTTGTTTCCTGAAAAGAAGATAGTGCTTAGTAAGTTGTTAAAGACACCATCTTTCTCTGTTTTATCCAACATTTCTGTGAATAAAGACATCGTAAAATAAGATTTGTTCGCGTTGTATATTCCTGTTTTAACTTGCGGAAAATTCTGGGGATAAAAATGTGATATCAGGAAAAGTTGATCGATATCAATGCTCTTCTGACATGTAGAGGTAACATTCTTACGTTTTTCGTAATCTACATAGTTGAGTGTTTCTGTGGGCATAGAAAAAGTTTTGGTGGACCAGATTACATCAAGAATAAACGTTGCTGAGGGATTGCTCGTAGGACTGGACGAATCTGCAGCAGTAGAGCTCTTGGTGGAAATGTTTGCTCGTGGTCATTGGATTAATTCGGAGACAATGTTTTCTGAAGCAATTAAATATGAATGGGCGCGAAAACATGCCAGGCAACTAGCAGATCTGACCCAAAAAGTCGTATTAGGTCAGTCTCCGCATATTACGCACAAGAATTGTTGGAGGCGTCATTTTTTCGATATCGTCGAAGCCCAGGTTTGAACATAGCAAATTGTAGTTCAACGGAGGATAAGACGTTTAAACCGCGTGTTGGTGATCAATAAACTACGTGGGCACGCCAGAAGAACTGGGCAAGAATATCGGCGATGACCTCGTTTAAGGCAAAGTGACGCTACCGTTGATCCTCGCTGTGATGCTATGGCGTGCCTGCAGGGTTCTAGCTGCAGCCCTATGTCTGTGGGTTTCCAGCTTTAGGAGTCTGGCGGTTAGCTCTGATTCTGGTCACATTCCGTTACATTAGTGCACATTGGCTCCAATCCCCGTTTACAAGACACCTTTACAATCTCCTCCCATAAACCAAACAGGTTAACGGGTGAACAACATGTACAAGACTATTCTGGCTTTCTTACTCATCGCACTGACTACAGGCTGCTCTACTTACAGCGGCACACAGTCTACTGCTGAAATGGAATTCTGC
>JABGVY010000028.1 GCA_018645845.1 Gammaproteobacteria bacterium
TGACCTAGATGATTCCGTGTACTAGAGCTCAGCATCAATCGGCTGGTAAACGATTGTAATTACACAACAATAGGGACATCAGGCGAACATAGCATAACTGTTTACAATGGGTGCTCCTCTTTTGCAAAACAGGATAATTTAATTGTTATAATAATTGCAATAGTAAGAATGATTATATACATTTCCTTCAACCTTGAGGAGTTTACACATGTACGCCTCTAAGCTTCCTAAGTAAATGTCCAGGTCACACCAAAAGTGACCGTGGTAATCGAACAACTGAATTCGGGGGAACAGAATGAATTTAACTAACAAACTAATGCGTTCCGGTGGCGTAATTAGCGCGATGATACTCGCGCTTACTTCGCTGCCAGTGGTGGTCTACGCCGCTGATAGAGAGATCGAAGAGATCATCGTCTCGGCTCGTCAAAAAGACGAAACACTGCAGGATGTACCAGTAACAGTTTCCGCCTTCTCTGGGGAAGATATGGCACGATACAATGTCCAGAACCTGGCAGATGTGTCCAATCTGGTACCAGCCTTCAATATTTACCAGGGCGGATCCGGCAATGGCTCCAACCTGTTTTTGCGCGGTATTGGCTCTAGCTCCATCAGCGCTGCGTTTGATCACTCCGTGGCTGTCGCCCTTGACGGTGTGGTCGCCAACACGGGCAGGATAATTGCCAACGCCTACCTGGACATGGGCCAGGTTGAGGTATTGAAAGGTCCACAGGCTCTTTATTTCGGAAAAAGTGCGACCGCGGGTGTGTTATCAGTCACCACGAATGATCCTGGTGATGAACTGGAAGTGATCGCATCAGCCGGCTACGAAAGCGAGACGGAAGCGACTTATGCAGAGCTCATCCTTTCCGGACCGATCACCGATACATTCGGCGCCCGATTGGCACTGGGTGTGATGGACACGGACAAACTGTTTGAGAATACATCGCCCTTTGCGGCTGCTCAGGACCTGACTGAGGAGTCGGAGAACCTTCGTCTGACTCTGTTGTGGGATCCTGCTGACAATCTGCAGATGCGGTTCAAGCTGAATGATTCTAATTACCAAAACGATGGTCCTGGTTCTATCACGGAACGGCGCTGCGTTGATGGTACCGCACAGGACAATTCGGGCGCATTTGTCGGACGGAGTCCAACATTACACGAGGACTGTGAAGTCAATGGAACAACATCTCGTGCGGATGCCTGGGCCCCCAGCTATGTGGGTGTGCCAGGTGGCAACGGCGGGGTACCTTACCTCGACCAGGATCTGCTGCTGGCTTCCCTCGAGATCAACTGGCAGTTTAGCGATACCCTCGAGCTGACCTCGGTTACCGGATGGCTGGATCAGGAAACCAACGACGTTGGCCAGTACTGCTACTGTTCGCCCAGCGACCCGGCTACCCAGGGAACACCGACTGAAGCACTCGGTTACTTTGCCTCCTGGTCGCAGAATATCTATGAAGGTTTCACCCAGGAATTCCGGTTGGCCAGCGACTTCGATGGTTCTTTCAATTTCATGGCAGGCTTCTTCTACGAGGATGCCCACCAGGAGTTCAATACTGACCAGTACGCTGTGAACATCACCCGGTTGTTAGGTCCGGATCCCATTACTGGTATCGGGTCAGACTGGCGGAAAGACCACACACTGGACTCGGAGACCTATTCGATTTTCCTTGCGGGTTATTGGGAACTCAGTGACACCATCGAAGTGACAGCGGGCGCCCGCTACACGGACGTGGAAAGAGAGGGCAAGATTGACATCGTCTCAATGCATCTTTTCGGTGAGTTGCTATTAGGCTTTCTGCCTGCCGGTAGCCAAATTGGGCCTCTCGAGTTCGAAGATGACAACATATCGCCTGAACTTGCTGTCACCTGGCATGCCAGCGATGAGTACACCTTCTATGCCGCCTACAAGGCTGGGTACAAGCCAGGTGGTGTAGACAACAGTGTTCTGCCCAGTGCATCGCTGGACCCGAATGCTGAGAGCTACGATTTCATTATCTATGAATCTGAGGAGGCAGACGGTTTTGAAGTTGGGATGAAGGCACTACTACTTGACGGTAGCCTGCGCCTCAATGCCACCATCTTTAACTATGTCTATGAAGACCTACAAGTTCAGCAGTTCGACTCCCAGGCCATTCAGTTCAATACGTTAAACGCCGGTGAATTGACCACTAGAGGGCTTGAGTTCGACGCCTTATGGTACCCCGATGTGGAGGGGCTCTCATTTCGTGCAGCCTGGGCCTTTACAGACACTGAGTACACCGATGACTTTTTCATAGGAGACAACAATCTCGACGGGGAAAAGCGTGAATATGTCCCTGATCTTGCGGGAAATGTAGGTGTCACCTGGGAAGTGCCTCTAAATGACAACTGGATGATGAGTTTTAGCGCAGATGCACGCTACAGCGACGACTACGTTACCGACTACCCGAACTGCGATGCGGGCGTTGGGGGTGCTGTGGGCTGCCAGGATGTATCCACCATCTGGTCACCAGGTTTCGCCTGGAAGCAGGACAGCTTCTGGATGTATGACGCATCGGTGCGGCTAATCTCGGATCGCTGGGAAATCGCACTTTCTGGCGTGAATCTCGACGATGAGCGGATTGTGTTCTCTGAAGGTGCTATCCCTGGGACCCAACCCGACTACAGCGGGAACGCAACGGCGCTCGAGGACAATGGTCGAGGGGTTAACCAGGGCCGTAAGATTACTCTGAGGGCAACGTTCCGACTCTAGGTAGTGTTCTGTTTCAATGGATTTGCTTGAAACGGAGGAAGTAACAAGAAAGGCCACCTAAAGGTGGCCTTTTTTTTTCCTGAATTTGTCAGTCCACGTTCCGATGAATTTTCCGAACTGTCGAGTTATTCATTAACTGTTGAATCTTCGGATTGTTTTGCAACGCTTCAAGGTCAAACGATTGAATGGCACGCATCAATTCGGGGTCGCTCAGCACGGCCTGCATGTCCGGATCATTTTGGAGCGCAAGAATACTCGCCATCATTCCTGGATCACTGGTAATCGAAGATTGCAGCGACTGTACAGCCGACTGGCTCGCCTGCTTCATGCTATTGAGCGAAGCCGAAGGTTGTGTCGATACGGCACCATGACTGATCGACTTCACCTGGTGTTGTTGCAAGGTGATGACACCCAGCGAATCAGTTTTAATCCTGTAGCTGCCTGATTGCAACGAGACCACTTCCCTGATCAGCACCAGGTGATGGCGAACTACAAAAAGTAGAACGCGTTACAAAAAGATACTATAAACTGATTGACCTAAGAAATACCCTGAACTACAGTTGGGTCCGTCGGCCATCTATTCTAAGTGGTTGGACACCCATCAATAACGCCCTTGGGGGGAGATCAATGAAGTTATTTAAGAAAGCCATGACGCGTGCACTTGGCTTATCAGTTGCACTATTGTTAAGTGCTTCCGTCTACGCTGAATCCAGCGATGTTCTGGAAGAAATTATCGTAACAGCCCGACAACAATCAGAAACACTTCAGGATGTACCCGTGACGATTGCGGCACTGACTGAAGCAGACCTTGATCGATATAACATCACAAGTCTTGTTGACGCTGCCAAAATGGTACCAAACATGGTCATTGCACAAGGGGGATCCGGCAATGGTTCCAGCCTGCGGCTTCGTGGAATCGGGTCTAGCTCTATTTCTGCTGCATTTGACCACTCGGTTGCGATTAACCTCGACGGTGTCGTTGTTAACCGCGGACGGTTTATCCACAACTCATATCTGGATATGCGTCAGCTAGAGGTACTGAAAGGACCTCAGTCGCTCTACTTCGGTAAGAGCGCAACCGCAGGTGTCGTCTCAATTACAACGAATGACCCTGGTGATGAATTTGAATTCCAGTTGGGTGGCGGCATTGAAACAGAATACGACGGCACCTTTTACGAAATGGTCATCTCCGGCCCGATCTCAGATACCTTTGGTGCCCGTCTGGCCATCGGTGGGTCAAAGAACGACGAACTGTTCGAAAACTACTCCGCCACTAATGACCCAAACGCCGCAATTAATGGCGCCAGCAAGTACTACGGAGACGAATCAACTAACATGCGTCTAACGCTGGTCTGGGAACCTACCGACAACTTCAAAGCCAGATTAAAGTACAACTACTCGGAGTTTGACAATGAGGGCGGCGGTACAGCCTGGAGTGAAGAATTTTGCCCTGAAGGTGCCCACCAGCAGACTGTCGTGTTGGGCGCCGTGTTCTTCCAGGGCGTTGATGATTGCAAAATCAATGGTAATACATCCAAGATTGGTCTTAACCCAGCACTACGTGCTGGTTTACCCTTCGGCTATGACGATGGCCAACCGGGCCTTGAGCAAGAGACCGATTTCATTTCATTGCAAATGGACTGGGACATCAATGAAAACTACACGCTTACATCCATCACCGGCTGGGTAGATCTCGAGCACGTGGAACTCGACGATTACAGTTACGGCGCTGGTGTTTTCGGCGGGCTGCATAACAATCTTTATGAAAGTCTTTCTCAAGAATTTCGTATCAACAGCCACTATGATGGTGCCATTAACTTCCAGGCAGGTTTATTCATGCAGGAAATTGAGCAGGAGTTTGACGCCTATCAGTATGCTGCAAATATTGGACTCTTGGCGCCTGATCCCATCACCGGTAACGGATACGATTACAATAAACACCACTACCTGGATACGGACGTATTCTCGGCTTTTGTGGCTCTCTATTGGGATATCAATGATAGAACCGAGCTGACTGTCGGCGCTCGCTACACTGACGAAGAAAAGGATGGCAAAATCGAAATCCCTTACGTTCACCTGTTCTTGCAGGGCAGTTTCAGCGCTCCACCACTGATTGACGGACTCGAGTTTGAAGATGACAACATCTCTCCGGAAATTGCTATCAACTACTATCTAAATGATGACGTTAGCGTCTTCGCCGCCTATAAAGAAGGTTTCAAATCAGGAGGAATCGACAACAGCGCCCTACCCACAGCTTCATTAAGCCCTCCAGATGGTGATTTTGGATTTCTTGTCTACCAGTCTGAGGAAGCAGACGGCTTTGAAGTAGGTATGAAAGGAAACTTTCTCAACAACTCACTTCGACTCAATGCGACCATCTTCACTTATGAATACACGGACCTCCAAGTTCAGCTGTTCAATTCCACAGCGATTCAATTCTCGACATTCAACGCCTCAGCGCTTGAAACAGAGGGCTTAGAGTTTGATCTGCTTTGGAATACCAGCGTCGATGGTCTGACCATCAGGTCCGCGTGGGCATGGACTGACACGGGATACTCCGAGGATTTCATCAACGCAACCGGTGAAAATCTGAAAGGAGAAGACGGTGCTGGTAGTGCAGACATTACCGGTTATGTGGGCTTCACGTATGACGCTGAACTAACAGACAATTGGCGTTACAACGTGTCTGCTGATGCCCGTTTTACTGACGACTACGCTTGGACGGCAACCGTGAACCCGTTCATGCAAGATTCTTTCTGGGTCACAGATGCTGCCATTAATGTTTACTCTGCTGACGGTGCACACGAGTTCAGCCTGATCGCTCGAAACCTCACTGACGAGTACTACATTACGGGTGGAGGCGCGATCCCGGGTAGGGTTCCATCAAACAATACTGGAGCCAACACGCTCGACCAGTCGGCTACCACGCCCCTTGGGAGAACAATGACGCTGCGGTACAGGTTCTCAATGTAATTGTAGTTAATAGTGGAACAGAAAAAGGCGGCCATTGGCCGCCTTTTTTTATGAAGTCTTTCAATCCATGTCGTCCCTTCACACCCCCAATAGTCAGGTTGTCCATTGACCTGAACTAACAATCAGTTTGCAGGCTTATAAGCCTGCCTGTATGTTAAGTCGTTTTACGCAGACGTTATCAATGACCGAGGTTGTTCCCGAAGAGGTTCCCATTAGACCCGCAGCCACGGTCTTGCTGATCGATGATCGACCCGACCTTCAGGTCTTCATGATGAAGCGACACGCCAATACCGTCTTCGCCGGCGGCATGTGGGTGTTTCCGGGCGGTGCCGTAGACCATCAAGACGACGCGAGCTACTTTTCAAGTATCGCGACCCATCGAACGGACGGCGAAGCCTCAGAATTAATGAACCTGGAAAACGGTGGCCTTGCTTATTATATGGCAGCCATACGGGAAACCTTCGAAGAAGCTGGCGTACTACTCGCGCTAAACCAGGAGGACGAGTCGCCGCTTAATATCGCCGAGGCTTCCACGGCCAGATTCCAACAATATCGGGATCAACTTAACGCTGGAGAAA
>JABGVY010000252.1 GCA_018645845.1 Gammaproteobacteria bacterium
ACGCGAGTTTGTTCTTCTCCAGTGAGTTTTTGCAGTTCACTGGAGAAGATGACTATTGCCATTGATCAGCCATTTTGAATCAACGCAAGAACCCGCGGCGGGGAGCAAGGTAGCTCTTCCACCTTCCGGTCAATGGCATTACCTACCGCGTATCCAACAGCGCCAAGCGGTGGAATGATTCCGGTTTCACCAACCCCTCTGACACCATAGGGATGAAAGGCATTTGGCACTTCGACAGTGATGGCCTCTATCATCGGAAGATCAGACGCCAACGGAACCCGGTAGTCCAGAAAACCAGGGTTTTCCATGACTCCATCTGAGTTGTAGATGTATTCTTCGTTCAGTGCCCAGCCTATACCCTGAACAGCACCACCTTGTAACTGGCCTTCCACATAGCCAGGATGAATTGCCTTGCCAGCATCCTGGATAGCTGTGTACCGGGTAACATCAACCTTGCCAGTTTCCTTGTCGACCGCCACGTCACAGATATGAACCGCGAAACTTGGACCTGCTCCCCGGGCATTAATGTTCGCGTTGCCAGAGATTTGACCACCTGTTTTCTCTGCATTCTTACAAACTTCTGCCAGTGTCATAGAATCCTCGCCCGCGGTGTTTCGAGCCACACCGTTAGCGTATTCCACTTGTTCAGCGGTGACATTCCAGACAGCAGCAGCTCGTTCTTTTACCTGTGCGACAATTTTTTCAGAAGCTTCGATCACAGCCATACCGGTTGCGAAGGTTGTGCGACTACCACCCGTTCCCGCGCTGTAAGGCAAGTTTTCTGTATCAGCGATGATGGGCTTCAGGTTTTTAGGATCTATCTGTAAAACCTCCGCCGCCATCATCTGCATAGACGCTCGAGAACCACCAATGTCAGGAGAACCTTCAACAATAGTGCCTGTCCCATCAGGGTTCATATTGACTGACACACTGGACTGACCGCCAATGTTAAACCAGAAACCTGAAGCAAGGCCGCGACCCTGCCCTTCTGGTAACGCGGACTGGTAATGCGGGGAGTTTTTTGCCGCTTCAAGACACTCTACCAATCCAACCCTCTTGAGCTTAGGGCCATAGATGGTTTGAGTCCCTTCTTTTGCCGCATTTTTTAACCTGAGCTCAATCGGGTCCATACCCAGCATTTCAGCTAATTCATTGACCACCATTTCTGCCGCATATTCTGCCTGGGGCGCTCCGGGTGCCCGATAAGCAGCCACCTTGGATTTGTTAACGACGACATCGAATCCCTCGACCAACACATTGGGACAATCGTATGGGGTGAACATGGTCATCAGACCTGGCATCATCGGCGACCCTTTAAAGGCACCCGCCTCGTATGCCATCCAGCCTTGCATTGCAGTAATGGTTCCGTCTTTCTTTACACCTACTTTTGCTTTCAGTTTTGCCGCTGAAGTTGGGCCGGTAGCGATAAATACTTCATCACGATCCATCACCATCTTCACCGGGCGTCCCGATTTCTTTGAAAGTACGAGTGCGACCGGTTCCTGGTAAATGACCGTCTTACCACCAAAGCCTCCACCAATCTCGCTGGCAATAACTTTGAGCTTACCAAGTTCCATTCCTAACACTTTTGCAGTAAGGGTCCTTACGTCGAAATGGCCCTGCGTGCAGCACCAGACCATCGATTGGCCATTTTCGTCATAAGTCACGGTACAGGCGTGAGGTTCAATGTAACCCTGGTGAGCCGTTGGTGTTCGAAACTCTCGCTCAACAATAACGTCAGCCTCAGCGAAACCGGCATCAACATCACCCATTTTCATTTCGGTACGAGTTGCAATATTGGACGCCTTCGATGGCTTGTCATCGTAGCCAACGGTGAACATATCATCATGCAGGACAGGTGAACCCTCCTTCATGGCATCCTCGACATCCATCACAGATGGTAGAACTTCATATTCCACGTGGATTAGGGCAAGCGCATCTTTTGCCGCTCTTTCCGTTCTGGCGGCGATAGCAGCGATCGCGTGACCATGGTAAAGCACCTTGTCATCAGCTAGGCAATTCCTCGCAACGTCAAGTACGGCCGCAGCACCTTCAGTTCCAGCAACGCTTTCTGACTGGAGGGTTACAAAATCCTTAAACGTTGCTACCGACATCACATCAGGGTGAGCTTCTGCCTTGCTGGTATCAATCGAAAGAATCTTGGCATGGGCATGAGGACTTCTAAGGGTTTTACCCCAGATCATGCCCGGTAGAGTAAGATCCGCGCCGTAAGCAGCTCGGCCAGTCACCTTATCAAAGCCGTCTGGTCGGATGCTTCGCTGACCGATGTAATTGAATTCCTGTGCTTCACTCATAATCAGACACCTCCTCTCAAAGTTTCAGCGGAATCCATTACCGCCCTGATAATTTTGTCATAACCGGTACACCGACAAAGGTTACCTGCAAGATAGTATCTGGCCTCTTCCTCGGTGGGGTTCGGGTTTTCTTCCAGCAATGCTTTGGTACTAACAATTAAACCTGGCGTGCATATGCCGCACTGCAGCGCAGCGTGTTCAAGAAATTTCTCCTGAATCACGTGTAGGCCGTCAGCGGAGCTTACACCTTCAATAGTGCCAATCTCTGCCCCTTCTACTTCGACCCCGAGTACAAGACAGGAGCAAACAAGCCGACCGTTAAGGGTCACAGAACAGGCACCACAATCGCCGGAGCCACAGCCTTCCTTTGTGCCTGTTAAGTTCAAATCATTACGCAGTACATCGAGCAAGGTATCTCCGGGTTCGCACAGAAATTCCTGGGGTACCCCGTTGATACTGGTTGTTACGTGTGATTTTGCCATTTTTCTAGCTCCCCTCCGCTCTTGTCGCTGCTATTATTGCGGCGCGTTTTACCAACACGCCAACGATCTGTTTTCTATACTCAGCCGTGCCTCTTCTGTCTGTTATCGGGCTCGCTGCGGCGCTCGCAGCTACTGCTGCTGCTTGCAATGCGTCGTCATCCAATTTGGTCCCGACCAGGGCATCCGCCGCCGCGCTAACAAGCAGTGCAGTCGGTGCAACCGCGCCGATTGCGACTCGCGCAGCAGTACAAGTACCGGTATCATCGAGTGTCACACTTACACCCGCGCCTGCAACGGCTATATCCATTTCAGTTCTCGGTATAAACCGCAAATAGGCATCAGAAGTCTTCGCCGCCGGTGCTGGCACGTGGATCATCTTGAGCAGTTCGCCCTTTTCCATGCAGTTTCGACCCACGCCTGTCATAAAATCTTCAGCGGCGACCGTCCTCTCACCACCCGGTCCTGCGATCACGCATTGTGCGCCATTAACTAATAGCGCAGGAATCGTATCCGCCGCGGGCGAAGAATTGCACAAATTGCCCCCAAGACTAGCCCGGCCCTGAACCTGCGTAGATCCAATCAGGTAAGCGGCTTCCACCAGTCCAGGAAATACTTTTTTTATGTCATCTCGCGCGGTAAATTCTGCACAGCTCATGGATGGGCCCAGGTCTAGTCCATCAGACGACAAGTTTGCATCCAGCATACCGTCTATTCTCTTAACATCTACAAACAACCGGGATTCGTCTGTACTCCCGTTAGTCTGAATGATTAGGTCAGTGCCGCCGGCTAGTATCTTTGCGGGAATGTCCGCATTGGCCAAAAGACTAATTGCACCGTCTATAGAATCAGGTGCCTCATATACGACTGATACCATTTTTCCTCCTGTTGAATGTCGCGAATCTACGGCAAGCAATGGTCGATGACTTCCGCTTTGCCTGCTGCTATAAAGGAGCGTATATATACCACGCGATGCGGGATCCCACCAAGACAAACTGGCATCAGACCGTTCTGTACAACCTTAGAATCCTGTTCGGTAAATGAGCTGAAACCCGATGAAAAATGTTCTTAAAAAGCTCTTCGGAAAACGCAAAGACGAAGAATTTGTAGCCATGGTACAGGCAGCTCTGGAGGATCAAAGCATTCGGCGGGATTTGTTAACGCTGCTTGCTCTTCCCCAAGCAAAACGACTTAGCCAACTCCAACAATGGGAAATTGAACTGGAAACCGAGCATGCACCACAACCCCTGATCAGTGCTATCGGTTTCCTCAAGGATCCTGACATCGCCAGCCGGACACTATATGTTCTTAATAATATGAATATAAAACAATGATTTAAAATACATTTTGAATGTGAATTATTGTTTCTTGCCAATAAAATAACCCCGATGATCTTTCTGCAAATGAGTGGAGTAAAGATCAAACCGTGATCGAATGATGAAGACAGTTATCGCCGCCACAATCAGCAGGCCATTACCCCACAAAACCAATTCACTACGGCCGTTATCTTTAGGTTGTTAAGCATCACCATGACCACCGGTATTACTTCAGAAAACCTTTGGTCTCTCATGCGGGCAGCTCATGCAAACGCGTGTCGTTGTAGAGGCTACCAGGATGATTCATCTGCCGAAGGTATCGTTATAGCCAGTAGGTATTTCAATCATTCAACACCCGTCAACGCCTGATCGCGCTCTTGCTGCGCTACCTGAGGAGTGTCTTACCAATTGAGGCAGACTACCGCCGCAATAGCGGTAAACTTTCATTTATCGACTACTTTGAACACCAACAAGTACAATTAATACCAACAAGTACAATTACTACCGCCAAGTAAAGTGCCAATCTTCTAAATACGAAAAAGAAAAGCATGAACATGGGTCATTTCGCCATGTTCACCCGCCTATAATGAATTGATCTGTCTATAATGCACTCTATGGATATACAAGTAGTTCAAGCAAGCCCGCAGCACACTAAAGTGATTGCCGAGTTCAATCAGGCGATGGCGATTGAGACCGAAGGCAAGAAATTACCCTGGGATAAAATCCACCCTGGTGTTGAAGCAATACTTCGGGATAGCACCCTTGGGTTCTACCTGGTTGCGCTGGATCAGGAAGAAGTCGTCGGATGCCTCGCGATCACATACGAGTGGAGCGACTGGCGCAATAGCTTATTCTGGTGGATTCAGAGTGTATTCGTCGCACCTTCACATCGTGCGATGGGTGTATTCACGGCAATGTACTCACATGTAAAGAGCCTTGCTTCCTCTAAGCCTGACGTGTGTGGCATCAGACTGTATGTCGAAAAAGACAACACAACGGCACAACAGACTTACAAAAAACTGGGAATGATCGAAACTCACTACAGAATCATGGAAGAAGAATTCAAGTAATGCGCACACATACCTGATGCAGATACGCGGCTATGGCAACAATAAAACCTATGATGAACTGTTCTCGTCGGGCAAGGCTCGTTCAGGTCTGGGCGAACTTAGTAAATTTCTCAAGTCGAAATCGCCGGCTGAACTAAACGCCCTCCGCCACGACGCCGAGCTTACCATCAGGTCTCTTGGTATCAGTTTCACCGTCTACTCTGAAGGCCAGAATATTGATCGGGAATGGCCATTCGATATCATCCCAAGAACGATCATGCGGAAAGAATGGGATTACATAGAAAAGGGCCTCGTTCAGCGCCTTCGTGCACTTAATGCCTTTATCGACGACATCTATAACGACCGCATGATCCTGAAAAATAAAGTGGTACCTGAGGAACTTCTCAAAACCTCAAAAAACTACCGCGAAATCTGTGAAGGAATGAAGCCGGCACACGGTGTCTGGGCTCATGTTTGTGGCTCGGACATCATCAGGGACAGCGATGGCACGGTTTATGTGCTTGAAGACAACCTCCGAGTTCCTTCGGGCGTTTCCTACATGCTGGAAAACAGAAATATCTCCAAAAAGGTTCTTCCAGAGCTGTTTGAAAAATATTCGATTCTGCCGATGGACAACTACCCGGCCCAGTTATTGGATACCTTGAGCTCTATTTCGCCGCGGCCCAAAGATCTGCCAGAGGTAGTGGTGCTAACCCCGGGTATCTTCAACTCAGCCTATTTCGAGCATTCCTTCCTTGCCCAGCGCATGGGGGCTGAACTGGTGGAAGGCCGGGACCTGGTGGTTGGCGACGACGATTGCGTTTATATGAAAACAGTTGAAGGACTTAGCCGCGTCGATGTCATCTACCGTCGAGTTGACGATTTATTTCTGGACCCGGAAGTCTTCAACAAAGACTCAATACTCGGCGTAAGAGGGCTGATGCGCGCCTGGAGAAAAGGTAACGTTGCCCTTGCCAACGCTCCAGGGGCAGGTGTCGCGGATGACAAAGTGGTCTATACCTATGTACCCGCAATGATAAAGTACTACCTCGACGAAGATCCCATCCTGCCTAACGTGCCCAGTTACATGTGTTCTGACAAGCAACAAATGAAACACGTACTGGAAAACATAGAAAACCTTGTGGTTAAGCCTGCTGATGAATCTGGCGGATATGGTATGTACATTGGCCCAACCGAGACCAAACGCCGAACGTCAGAAATGCGCCGACAGATCAAATCAAACCCGCGCAACTTTATCGCGCAGCCTATTATTAATCTCTCTACCGTGCCGACACTGTCGGGCAACTTGATCGAGCCGCGGCACGTAGACCTCAGGCCTTTTATCCTGCAGAGCGACCGGAGCTTTGTGACTGCCGGCGGGCTAACTCGGGTAGCATTGGTGAAAGGATCGCTGATTGTGAATTCCTCGCAGGGCGGTGGTAGTAAGGACACCTGGATAATCGACCAGCCAGGGAGAACGCGCTAATGTTGTCTCGTGTTGCGGAAAGAATGTTTTGGATAGGCCGATATATGGAACGCGTGGAAAGTACCGCGCTGCTGTTACGAGTCAATACGAATCTCGCGCTGGACCTGCCTAACTCAAAGCATGTCTGGGGAAGCCTGATCGACATTACCGGTGACAAGGATAGCTTCCATGAAACTTATCAACTGGAGAATGAACAGAACGTCGTTAAGTTTCTGACCGGGGGTGAGACCTCGTCTATCCGAACCGCACTAAAGAATGCCAGGGAAAATGCTCGGACAAGCCGTGAAATCATGCCCAGGGAAGCGTGGGAAAAAATCAATAAACTCCACCACTTTGTGGAAAACAACCTAAAAACACCGCTCAAACGCGAAGGACGCGATGCTTTTCTCGGCGAAGTCATAGGCCGCTGTCATGAGTTCACCGGGTATTTGACAGGTTGCATGAGCGTAACCCAGGCATTTAACTTTATGAAATTGGGTCGAAAGCTTGAACGCGCAGATATGACCACGCGCATACTCGATATCGGTTGCTACAATCTAAATGACCCAAAGCATACCGAGCTTGCAGATTATGAACTGCTACTTTGGACCAGCCTTCTAATGTCAGTCTCCGGTTACCAGATGTATCGACAGCACGTTGATGATCACGTGAATGGAGAGGATGTTGCAGACTTCCTGTTGCGGGACGAACACTTCCCGAGGTCTGTAGACTTTTGTTTGGACGAGGTATCCGAATGTTGTGAGCACTTACCGCTGTCGGACGAACCACAACGAGCAACAAATCTTGCACAAAGAAGAATCAAAAACTCAAATGTGATCGACCTATTCTCCAGCGGTGAATTACATTGGTTTATTGATGAGGTTCAGCTGGATCTTGCAAGAATTCACCATCAAGTAGAAACGACCTGGTTCACCTACAGGAATGATTCGGTAACTGAATAGCGCTATTTTTTAGGTTAAGCGGTTTCGCAAATACCGATGTGCAGCCCTTTACATGGTAGCTGTTGCTTTCACGGAGTTGAGACTGCCCGCCAGATAGGTTTCGATCTTATCTTTCGCAATATTATCAGGGTCGCTGAACTGAATTCCGACACCCGGGATGTGTGGACTCTTGACGCCGCTCCGGGCTATCCAAACGACTTTACCAGCTACCGGGATTTTCTCGGCTTCGTCCATCAGGCTTAGCAGGATAAAGACATCGTCCTCAAGATCGTATTCGGTTCGGTTCGCAATGAACATGCCTCCATTTTTGATAAATGGCATGTAGTAATTATGTAGCACGACCTTGTCCCTGATGGTCAGGGCGATCATGGTTTTCTTGCCGCCGCCCCGGGCTAGCTTCGCCATGGCTACTTACCTGAATATGATGTCTAAGATCATGCACTATGGGTTTCTAATCTTCAAGCCGCGAATGATAACCACGGTTCACCATAACGAAATAATGGCTCGCCACAAATTAACCAACTTTGACAAACACCCCTTCCAGCAGCATCTGTCCATTTGGATTGGAAGTTCCATTAAGTTGGCCCCGGGCCTCGCTGATGTGATCCAATAATGCATATCTTTCCGAAACTGGTGTCATAGAGCTATAGAGCTCTATGACTTCGCTTAAATCCCTGTTTCTAACCACCTTGCCACCAGACAACGTGAATGTGATCGAGTCTGAAACAAGTTGATAGAGCAGCTCAAGAACACGCCCAACCTCTTCTTTGGCCATCAAGGCAGCCACCTCCATCGGAGACCTGACCCCCTCAGATAATGGGACCAAATGTGAAGCCAGTTCCTGCCTCAGCTTTAGGTAATCCTCGTCAATTGAGTTCAGCACCCGGAGCGGCATACCGCCGGCGATACCTAATAGCAATTCAACATCTGCGGAGGGGTCCATTTGACCCTGCAACCATACAACCGCTTCCTGTTGCGAAGGTGAACCCAGGTCAATTCGCTGACAGCGACTTCGCAAGGTTGGCAATAAGCGCGTAGGTTGATCTGACACTAGACATATCAGCGTATTCGGTGGCGGTTCTTCCAGAACTTTTAAGAGCGCATTTGCAGACTGGGTATTTAGCTTATCCGCAGGATCGATGGTACAAACCTTATACCCACCCTGTTGCGAAGACTGTGTTGCCCAGTGAATAAGCTCTCTAATTTGCTCAATACGAATCTGCTTTGCGTCTTCAAGAGTTACTGTAAGGAGATCGGGATGCGTCCCCGCCGCAACTAGGTTACATTGGCGACATTCACCGCATGGTTTTTCTTGCCCGCGACAGAGTAAGTACTTCCCTAAACCAGCCGCAAAGTTACCCTTACCTGATTCAGATGGCCCAGCGAGCAGGATTCCATGGGGCATCTTCCCATCGGTTATCAGGGCACGGACCCGCTGCCATGACGAAGCCTGCCAGGGCAGCACGGATATCATTCGAACAGTTTTTTTATGATGATGGTAATGTCTGCCTGAACATCGGCAAGGGGACGGCCAGCATCGACCAGTTGATATCCCGCCTTAGTGGAACGACCGATAAACGCCGCTCTTACCCGCTCGAAAAACGCCCTCTCCTCTGACTCAAACCTGTCCGCTTCAGATACCTTACTTGCCCTTTCCAGGCCAGCCTGCACATCGAGATCAAGAATAACAACGAGGTCTGGCTTGAAGCCTCCGAGCACTTGGTGTTCGAGCTCTGCCACTGTGTTGCTACCGAGTTGCCTTCCTCCGCCCTGATAGGCATAAGAGGAATCCGTAAACCGGTCTGAAACAACCCAGGTACCTCGAGCCAACGCTGGTCTTATCACTTCTTCAACATGCTGTGCCCTTGCGGCAAACATTAGAAGTAATTCAGCCATTGGCGTCATCCCGTGTTCATCTTTATCAAGCAGGATTTCCCTGACCCTTTCTCCGAGGGTTGTGCCTCCCGGTTCCCGGGTGACAAGCACATCGTGTCCGCCTGATTTTACCAGCGCTGAGATTAGCTCCAGGTTGGTCGATTTCCCAACACCTTCAACGCCCTCAAGTGTAATGAACTTTCCTTTGGTCATTGTTTCCGCTTTTTTTGGTACCGATTGACGGCCCTATTGTGTTCTTCGAGGGTGATTGAAAACTGGCTTCTTCCATCACCCTTCGCGACAAAATAGAAGTATGGATGACTTGAGCCACCAAGTGCAGCGTTGATTGACGCGCGTCCTGGGGAACAAATCGGCCCCGGGGGTAAACCTGTTCTTGTGTAGGTGTTGTAGGGTGTATCCGACTTAAGGTGAGATCTTTTAAGATCCCCATCGAAATCGGCGCCCAGGCCAAAGATGACCGTTGGATCTGATTGCAGTTTCATGCCTGTGTTTAGTCGGTTATGAAACACTGAAGCGATCTTCTCCCGGTCAGGACCATATCCTGTCTCTTTTTCTATCATAGATGCAAGGACCAACGCATCAAAGGGCGTTGAAATCACGGTCATCGCTCGCCCGCTCCATTCCTCTCCCAGGACTTCCTTCATTTTGCGAACGGCTAATTCGAGAATATCCAGATCGGAGTCACCCAGGGTGTATTGGTAAGTATCCGGAAATAGGGACCCCTCCAGTTCTGTTGCCAACCCCAGGAATTGGCGAAGGTCCTCTCTGGTCATTCCAGTCGTTTTCGACTCTAGGTAAGGAGCTTGCTGAAGTCTTTCCAGCCACTCCTGCACGCGCAACCCCTCGGGAAAAGTAATGCGGTGCTGGATCACTTTGCCTGAGCGAAAAAGGGCCAGGACATCCTGACTTGGCATTCCTGCTTTCAGTTGGTACTGGCCAGCCTGGATTGAACCCGTATCACGAGTGAGTATAGCGTAAGCCTTAAAGGCAATATTGTTGACCGGTAGCAGGTCTTCTCTCGTCAGGCGCTTTGTAATAGTAGACAGGCTACTACCGGGTTCGATGACGAAGACACTGTCCTTGGAAACGGGTAATGAAAGCTGATCAAGGAGATATACCGCAGTCAGGGTGGACAGGAGAAGCAGCGACAGCGCAGTGGTCAATACTAGCTTGAATAAATTGGCGGCCATTGCCGTGTTTTAATCCAGTTGCTTAAATATCAGGGTTCCGTTGGTACCGCCAAACCCAAATGAATTCGATAGGGCCGCTCTGATAGGAGTCTCCTTCGCCCGGTGCGGTACGTAATCGAGATCACACCCTTCGTCCGGATTATCCAGATTAATGGTTGGTGGTGCGACCTGGTCGCGAAGTGCAAGAACACAGATAACGGCCTCGACC